>CAMDVC010000019.1 GCA_945878785.1 Bifidobacterium breve
ACGATGACATCACCATGATTAATGGTGCCTGTCATGATTGCGTTCATTGCACCGTCTTCGCCGTCGAACACGCGAGCAGGGCCTTCAAATTGCATTTGCTCTTTGCTGAGGCCAGCAACTTTCACAACAGAACCCTTTGGCGCAAGTGAGCCAGTGAGAATGTTGATGCCACCTTCAGTATGAATTGGATTACTGAGTGGGTGAATCACTTCACCATCGGGTGCAGGCGGGTTGATCTCTGCCAAGTTCTCGGCCATGGTCTTTCCGGTGCATGTCATGACATCACCGTGTAACAACCCAGCATCAAGAAGATGCTTCATGAGTACGGGCACTCCGCCAATGCGGTGAATGTCTGACATGTGGTACTTGCCGCCAGGCTTCGTGTCAGCAATGTGCGGAACTTTGTCTGCAATTCTGTTGAAATCGTCAAGGTTAAGAGCGACCCCAGCTTCGTTAGCAATAGCTAGAAGATGCAACACCGCATTGGTGCTTCCACCAAAAGCATTTGTAACAGCAATGGCATTTTCAAATGCCTTCTTTGTCATGATGTCGCGAGGACGAATGCCAAGGCGCAACATGTTTACAACTGCTTCACCGGCGCGATGTGCATCACCTTCGCGACTGGTATCAATTGCAGGTGCTGATGCACTTCCGGGAAGGCTCATACCCAATGCTTCAGCAATAGATGACATGGTGTTAGCAGTGAACATTCCGCCACATGCACCTTCTCCAGGGCATGCCGCCTTTTCAATGTCTGTTAGTTCTTCTTCAGTAATGGTGCCCGCAGCACAGGCACCTACTGCTTCAAACACAGTGGTGATGTCAATGTTGTTGCCTTTATAGACACCAGGCATTGTTGATCCGTTGTAAACAAACACGCTGGCGAGGTTCAGGCGAGCTGCCGCCATAAGCATTGCGGGAATGCTCTTATCGCAACCGGCAAGGCCGACAAAGCCATCGAAACGTTCTCCGTGAACCACTGTTTCAACACTGTCTGTAATGACTTCACGCGACACGAGTGACGCACGCATACCTTCATGGCCCATGCTGATTCCGTCGGACACGGTGATGGTGCCGAATTCCATGGGCACGCCACCCCCAGCACGAACTCCGGCTTTTGCATGATCACTGAGACGGCGCAACGACATATTGCACGGTGTGATTTCATTCCATGCAGATGCGATTCCGATTTGAGGCTTTACCCAGTCGTCATCACCGAGACCGACGGCGCGCAACATGGCACGCGCTGCAGCTTTTTGAACACCGTCAGTGACGTCGCGGCTGCGAGGTTTGATATCGATGGGGGTTCCGTCTGAGTTCATTGGCATGACTCAACCGTAATGGCTGAACTACTACTTCTTTGAAGTCCGTAGGAAGAGCCAACCAACTGGCAACAAATATGCGAAATATGTAATGACTCGAATGTTCTCAGCTGCCTTATGCCAACCAAAGAAGCCCTTCATGAAGTCATAGAAAGTGCCCTCGGCCCAGATTCCTGACGTGATTTCCCAAGCAGGTGAGACCAGCCAGCCATCTTCAAAGCCGAGTAATTCACGGTATTCATGGAAGAACTTGCCAAATAGTCCGGCAGCGAAAAGAAGAAGTAAAGCACCAGTAATTCTGAAGAAGAGTCCGAGATTGAGTTTGTTGCCACCTGCATACACAAGACGACCCAAGATTGCAGCAACTACCAAGCCAAGTAGTCCACCAATGACAACGCTCGTTCCGCTGGCTGATGAGGTTTCAGCTGACAGTAAGAACAAAACAGTTTCGAAACCTTCACGCAAAACAGCAACAAATGCAATGACGCTTAATGCTCGAGTTGAAGTAGCAGCATCAACTTGCCCGCGCAGTTCTGCGCCCAAATTTCGCGCATTTTTCCCCATCCAAAAAATCATCCACGTAAGAACAGACGCAGCGACAATGGCAATTGTTCCTTCAATGAACTGCTCTGACTTGCCCTCGAAATCTCCGACAAAAATGTTAAAAGCTAATCCGGTGACCACACATACAATTGCCGCGATTGCAGACCCTCGCCAAACAGCTGGGATATCAGATTTACGTCCGCACTTGACGAGGTACGCAATAATAATTGCGAGTACTAGCGAGACCTCGAGGCCTTCGCGCAGCGTGATGAGAAAGCTTGCGCCCATAGAAACTCCTAAGTAGTTAGGTATGCCTAATGTTAGGATTGCCTACCACGGAAAGCAACTCCGCGTAAGGATTTCATTTCAGCCTACTTACGGTCAGGGGAAGCGCCGAAGCCAAACAGGTTGCTGGCCACTTTGCGCATCTGAATCTCTTCTGAGCCCTCTGTGATGCGGTACCGGCGGTGGTGGCGGTAGATGTGCTCAAACGGCATGTGGCGGCTGTAGCCGACTCCCCCGCAGGTTTGCATTGCTCTGTCAGCAGCATCGCAGGCCAAACGATTCGCCCGGTAGTTACACATGGCAACAAGGTGTGTGACTTCCATGTGATGTTTTTGATCGAGCATGGTGGCGGTGTACCGAATGAGTTGGCGCAACATGGCAGCTTCGGTGTGCAGCTCAACAAGTGGAAATTGAATGCCTTGGTTGACGCTGAGTTTTTTACCCCACGTGATTCGTTCGTTCGAATACTTCACTGCTTCATTGATGCAATATTGTGCAGCACCTAATGATGATGCGGCTTGACGAATTCTGTTCTCATGCACGAAGTGTTGTGCAAGTTCGAGACCCATCTCTGCAGGACCGAACAACGCTTCTTGACCCACGCGGACATCGGCCATGCTGACTTCAGCGTGATCAGTAGGCATGTTGAATGTCCACCAGAAGAATTCCACTTTAAAACCCGGCGCATCGGTTGGCACCAAGAAAGCACTAATTCCCTTTGGATCTCCATGCTTTCCGCTTGTACGCGCAAAAATGATGTCGTGCGTTGCGTGGTGAAGGCCACTGTTCCAACGCTTCATTCCGTTGATGACCCATTCATCGCCATCGCGATATGCCGTTGTCTCCATGTACGTAGCATCACTGCCGTGGTTCGGTTCGGTCAGGCCAAATGCAAGCCGCCTCGTGCCGTCTAAGAAGCCAGGCATCCATTCTTTCTTTTGCTCTTCAGTTCCGAAATCACGCATCATCAACACTGTGGGAAAGTTACCGACAATACTTGATTCATTTTGAAGATCGTTGTGAAGACCGAGCCCCTTCGTAGCGAAATGTTCACGAATGATTGCCATCTTTATATTGCTGGCACCTTGCCCACCAAATTCAACGGGCAACGCAAGCCGCAACCACCCTGCAGCATCAGCACGCCTGCGCATTTCACGCAACAACGCTTCCCAATCAGCGCGAGGGACACCATCATTTTCGAAATCGGTGCGCGCCCACTCACGTCGATGATCAAAGAATCGTTCATTGTCATCTTGCGCTTGTAGCGGCTTGATCTCTTTTTCAATGAAAGCATCGAGTGCGTCGAGAGTGTCTTGAATGTCGTCGGGAATAGCAAAGTCCATGAGCGAAGAATACGCCCCATTCTTGTGCCGTCTGTCAGTGGACTCCCAGATACTTTCTTCACTTGTTCTTAACCATATAAATCAGCCCATTGCAGTGGGATATAGATACTGTCAATTCCATGAAAAAACGAATCATCATTTCGTTGACTTGGATGATTCTTGTAACGGCTGGGTGCTCTGCGCAGACGAACAACGATTCTGTGGCGACCACATCAGTTGCCCCTAGTTCCACTGCTGTAGTTACGGCATCAACTATTCCAACTGTTGGCACCGCACCCACCACGGTCGCGTCTGCAGTCACCACAACTGCGGGTTCTGTGGCGAAAACATCATTCACTCTCACGAGCCCCGACATGGTTGCTGGGGGTGCAATGCCGATTGCATTCACATGTGACGGACAATCACAAACTCCATCTTTGTCATGGACAAGTGGCCCCGCAGGAACCGCGGGATACGCGCTTGTCATGCACCACTCCCCTGGCCCAGGCGATACGCACTGGTACTGGGTGGTGTACAACATTCCTTCAACAACTACCAAGGTTGCTGCCGGTGGATCTGCAGCAGGAACGCTTGGCACAAATAGCGTGAACAGCCAACTTGCCTATGCGCCACCATGTTCTAAAGGGCCAGGCCTAAAGACGTACACCTTCACGGCTTATGCACTTTCTGCAGCACCTAGTTTTACTGCCGGAACTAAGGTGTCACGCGATGTGCTCCTTGCGGCAATCAGCAACATCACATTGGCAAGTTCTTCTCTCGACGTTACATACGACAGGTCATAATGCAATTTCACGAACACCCCCACGAACATCCACATCATCATGAACATGAACACGTTCTCGATCGACGTAGCGCTTTGCGACTTGGTGGTCTCGGACTAGGCGGCTTGTTGTTAGCTGCATGCGCACCATCTAAGGGCGCAATCACTTCAACATCTACTGAACTGGCTACTAGTTCAACAACTGCTGCTACGGCTACTGCTGATGTCGCAAGCACTATTGCGTCATCGACATCGGCTCCAGCAAGTCAGGCAACTACATCCTCAACCGCGGCTGCGACAGTGCTCAACACATTGCCCGGCTTCGATGAATTTGCGAGCACTGTAAAAGTGTTCACCAGCGGTGACTACTGGCAGGTTGAGAGCAATGGGCTCCCCGCACACAACATGATGGTGGGCATCACAAGTTGGCAGCAGCAAGTTCCACTTCCAATGACATACAAGGGCAGCAACGCATGGCAACTGCCAAAACAACCAGCACTGGCAACTAACCCAGTTTCTGCGAAAACTTCCTTGTTTCGCGGTGCGATCGCGCTTGCGGTCAATGGTGTCCCTATTTTCAACGCATTGAACAACAGAGGCGAAGATGCCTTTCTTGTTGGAGAACTCGATAAATGGGGAGGGCACTGTGGCCGTGCTGATGATTACCACTATCACGTTGCCCCCTTGCACTTAGCCACGATTGTCGGAAGTGCAAAACCAATTGCGTATGCCCTTGATGGTTTTGCAATCTACGGATCTACCGAACCAGATGGTTCAACAATGAAGAAACTTGACGAATACAACGGCCATGTTGGAACAGACGGCGTGTACCACTACCACGGCACCACGACGTATCCGTATATCAATGGCGGCATGCGCGGTGTTATTCGTGGTGTGGTCGGAGACCAAGTTGATCCACAACCATCGGCAAAACCACTTCGCCCAGCCGGAACCCCATTACAAGGGGCCTCAATTACAAACTTCTCTTCTCCGAAGACAGGTCAATACGCCCTTGAGTATTCACAATCTGGCAAAACTGGCCTAGTGGAATACACAGTGAGTGATACGGCATTGGCATTTACCTTCACTTCACCTACTGGTGCTGTGACTACTGAAAAGTACACACGATGAAAGCTCTTCGTAGCCTTGTAGTCCTTACAAGTATTTTCATAGCTTCATGTTCCTCCGGATCGACAAGCACAGTGCAGGTTGACACAACAACTGCAGATGCCCTCACTCCGACAACGAGCACGATTCTTGTCGATACAACGTCAGCATCAAGTGAAACCATTACAGAACCTTCAACGACTACGGTCAAATCAGTTCAATCATCATTTGTGGCTGAAGTATGGGCAGATAACTGGTTCTCCTTATACATCAACGGAAAATTGGTTGGGCAAGATTCTGTTGCGATAACAACAGAGAAATCATTCAATTCGGATCGAATAACTTTCACGGCTTCGTACCCATTCACGATTGCAATGGTGACAAAAGATTTCAAACAAAATGACACAGGTCTTGAATACATCGGAACAGACCGTCAACAAATGGGTGACGGAGGGTTCGTCGCTCAGTTCACTGACACTTCCACCGGAAAAGTTGTGGCATATACCAATAGTTCTTGGCGTGGATTAGTAGTTCACCAAGCTCCTTTGAATGTCTCGTGCGAAAAATCTAAAACTCCCGACACTGAATGCACGTCTCGCATTAGTGCCGAACCAGCAGGTTGGTCCGAATCGTCATTCAATGATGCGTCGTGGCCCACTGCCAGTACGTATTCAAAAGAACAAGTGGGCGTTAAAGATGGCTACAACAACATCTCATGGTCATCCAATGCACAGATTATCTGGACATCAGATCTAGAGATTGATAACACCATCTTGTGGCGCTACGTGGTGACAGCGTAAATACTTAGCTGCGACGTGACTGCATGATGGCAGTAACGATTTTGCCGTCTGCCTTGCCCTGTGAGGCTTTCATCACGCGACCAACGATGGCACCTGATGCCTTTTCGTCGCCAGCCATGTACTTGGCCCATGCACCAGGATCAGCGGCAATGGCCTCATCAACCATGGCTTCAACAGCAGACGTATCCATAGCCTCAAAGCCCTTTGCAGCAGCAATAACTGCAGCATCGCCTCCGCCATGTTCCACCAATTCAGCGAGAACTGTTTTTGCTTGTGTTGCAGACAGTTTTGCGTCGCGCTCGAGCACAGTGAGTTTGGCGAGGTCAGCAGCAGGAACCGCAGGAACTGGACCAGCATCAGCAAAACCTTGTTGAACATAGATCAGTGCACGCACGGCGTCTCCGCCAGCATCAACAACTGCTTGTACATAGTCATGTTGACCACGCTCAACAACAACGATGACCGCTTCTGACTGAGTGTCGTACCCAGTGAGTGCAGAAAGAGCAGTGCGTCGTGCGGCAGGAAGCATTGGCAAATTGTCGCGAACAGCCTGTACCCATTCAGCAGACGGTGCCAGCGGCACAAGGTCTGGTTCTGGGAAGTATCTGTAATCGTCAGCGTCTTCTTTCACACGCAATGTATGTGTGCGGCCTTCTGCATCATCCCAGTGACGAGTCTCTTGGCGAATAGTGCCACCGGAATCAAGAACATCAATTTGGCGACGTGCTTCGTAATCAATTGCGCGCCCAAGAGCACGAATGGAGTTTACGTTCTTGATTTCACAACGAGTACCGAACAAAGTTCCTGGCTTATGAACAGACACGTTTGCATCAACGCGCATTGAGCCCTCTTCCATCTTGGCGTCTGATGCGCCAATGACTTCGAGAATGGCACGTAATTCAGCAACATATTCTTTGGCATGTTCGCTGGTACGAATATCAGGACGCGACACGATTTCAACTAATGGAACACCAGCGCGGTTGAAGTCAATCAGGGAGTAATCGCTTCCGTGAATTCGCCCAGTTGCTCCACCAACATGTGTGCTCTTGCCAGTGTCTTCTTCAAGGTGAGCGCGTTCAACACCAATGCGTGTTCCGCTAGGCAATACGAGAAACCCGTCGATATTCAAAGGAATGTCGTATTGGCTAATTTGGTACGCCTTTGGCATGTCTGGGTAGAAGTAGTTCTTTCGGTGGAAAATGCAGGGTTGAATATCGCAATTCAATGCAATACCAATGCGCATCGCAAGTTCAACTGCTTGTTTGTTCAGCACTGGAAGTGCACCAGGTAAGCCAAGCGTGACAGGGTCAATGTTGGTATTTGGTTCGTCGCCGAATCGGTTTGGTGAACCACTGAACAATTTTGTTTTAGTTGCAAGTTCAACGTGGACTTCAAGGCCAACGATGAGTTCCCAACCGCCTTCAAGCATCTGCTCGTCTGTGGCGACGATGGAACTGAGTGGATCCTGTGTCATTTCACTCCCCCTGCAGCATTTTCAAGGGAGCCACCAACACGGAACATTGGTGCTTCACCCAGCGCAGGTGCAAGAACTTGAATTCCAACTGGCATGCCATGTGCGCCAGTACCGAACGGCACGCTCATGGCAGGATGCCCTGCAAGGTTCGTGGGGATTGTGTAGATGTCGCACAGGTACATAGCCATTGGATCGTCAACTTTGTCACCGAACGGAAACGCAACTACCGGAGAAGTTGGCGTGAGAATTACATCTACTTGTGCATACGCACGTTCAAAATCTTCTGCAATCAGACGACGCACTTTGAGGGCCTTGCCGTAATACGCGTCATAATAACCAGCGGACAATGCGTACGTGCCAAGCATGATGCGTCGCTTTACTTCATCACCGAAACCGGCAGCACGAGTGGCGCCGTACATTGAATTGGTATCAACAGCGTTGACGCGTAGTCCGTATCGAACACCGTCGTAGCGGGCCAAGTTGCTGCTGGCCTCTGCTGGTGCAATGAGATAATACGCCGTCAGCGCATACGACAAGCTTGGCAACGTGACGTCAACAATGGTGGCGCCAGCAGCTTCAAGTGCGGCGAATGCTTCATTGAGGCGCGCAATGACTTCTGGTTCTGCGCCAGCGGGAAGATCTGTAACGCGACCAATGCGCATACCTGCAACGCCTTGTGACACAGACGCAACTAGTGCTGGCGCTGGCTGTGGAATGGATGTTGAATCCATTGCGTCGTGACCAGCAATGGCTTCAGTAATCAATGCAGCATCTGCAACTGTTGTTGCGAATGGACCAACCTGGTCAAGCGAGCTTGCATATGCACACAAGCCATAACGACTGACTAATCCGTAGGTTGGCTTCACGCCAACAACGCCACACATTGCTGCAGGTTGGCGAATACTGCCACCAGTGTCACTGCCAAGACTGACAGGTGCAAAACCAGCAGCGACTGCAGCTGCGCTGCCACCACTTGAACCACCAGGAACACGCGACGTATCTAGTGGGTTGCGTGTAGGACCGAATGCTGAGTTCTCTGTGCTCGAACCCATAGCAAATTCATCAAGGTTTGTTTTACCAACCATGATGGCGCCGGCATCGCGCAAGCGAGATACAACAGTGGCATCGTATGGAGGCTTCCAACCTTCAAGAATCTTGGAAGAGCATGTTGTCTCAATGCCATGGGTGCACAAGTTGTCTTTTATGGCAACAGGTACACCAGCAAGTGGGCCAATTGGCCGACCCGCTGCAATATCAGCATCAATTGCATCTGCGTGTGCACGCGCTGCGTCTGCTGTCACAAGATTGAAGGCATGAATGTCTGTTTCACGTGCAGAGATTTGTGCGAGGTACGAATCAATTACTTCACGTGCAGTGATTTGCTTCGAAGCAATCGCTGCTGCGATTCCCGATGCAGTTGTTGGAATTACAGCCATGACTAGTCGTCCAATCCGATGATTGGTGGAACACGAAAACGCCGTTGGTCAGAAGATGGTGCTGCTGCCAAAACCTCATCGGTGTCAAGACATAGTTGCTCGACATCTTCACGCAACACATTGACAAGTGGGAAGGGTTGAGTCATTGGGCCAACGCCAGACAAATCAAGCGCATCGATGTCACTGAAATGACCCATGACTTTTGCGAGTTGCTCGGTGAAGTGCACGACACTGGCCTCGTCAATGTCGAGGCGTGCCAGACGAGCCACTTTGGCTACATCAGCTGCGGATATGGGGGTACCAGATGGGCTCACGGCTTCTCAGCCTACGAGCCTCTGATACAGAAAGGCGGAAACGAAATTCAGGCGTCCGGGTGAACAGGCGGAAATTCCGCCTGACGCTTCTGAAGAAAGCTCTGAACGCCCTCTTTAAAGTCCGACCGAGTGAACGACTTTTGCATCAAAACAAGAGCGTCCTTGCTTGCTGTTGCCACGTCTTTGCCGTAGTCGGAATAGACCTGACGCTTCATGACCGCCATCGACGATGGCGACACATTCATCGCAAGATCTGATGCGTATGCGAGAACAACTTTCATAAGTTGATCAGCAGGAACAACTTTATTCACCATTCCCATTTCGAGAGCTTCTTGCGCGAGGACAATGCGGCTCGACATCATGAGGTCAAGTGCTGTTGCCTGACCAACAAGTCGTGGCAACACCCATGAGATGCCGTACTCACCAATGAGTCCGCGCTTCGAAAATGCAACAGTGAACTTTGCAGTGTCAGCGCAGAAACGCATATCGCACATCAGTGCCTGCACCATGCCAAGACCAGCTGCTGCACCATTAACTGCAGCGATGACCGGCTTTGGTAGACGAGTGATCTCGTCTTGCATCCGACCTTCAACAATGCTCGGACCATCGTCGTTCTTCGCAGTGTCACCTGATGGAATGGCTTGCAGTGTTCCCATGTCTGCGCCAGCGCAGTAACCCTTGCCTGCACCTGTCACAACAATGACGCGGACTTTCGGATCCGCATTTGCAGCATCAAGTGCAGCAAAGTACTCATTGCCCATTCGACCTGTCCACGCGTTGAGGCGATCAGGACGGTTAAACGTGATGAGACCGATACCGGGCTCTAGGACTTCATATAGACATTCACTCATGGTCTAAGACCGTAGACGCTTCGGGGGTCTCCCGAGAACGCAGACGATCAACGACCAAAAACAGGACCGCCACTGCGAATACTGCGATAGCCACCCACTGGTTCAAGCGCATGCCGCCAACATTGTGGCTGGCATCAATACGAAGGCTCTCTGTTCCGAACCGCAGAACGGTGTACCCCGCTACGTACCAAGCAAACAATCGGCCACGGGCCGGGGCGATACGGCCCTCGAGACGAATGAGAAGCCACGCCAATACAAGGCACCCGACTGACTCATAGAGAAAGGTCGGGTGGAATGTTGTACCCGCGGTGTACCCAGCTTTCTCTGCGATATTTCCTGACACCTTCAATGCCCACGGAAGTGTTGTCGGCTGCCCAAACAACTCTTGGTTAAACCAGTTACCCCACCGACCAATGGCTTGTGCAATTGCAATTGCAGGCGCGGCGCAAGAAATAATCCACCACGCATCAAGTCCACGACGACGAGCACACCACCAACCAACTGCAACACCGGCTGCGACACCACCCCATATACCTAGGCCGCCTTGCCAAATTTTCACGGCATCAAACCACTGACCTTGGAATCGCTCATAGTCCGTCAGCACGTGATACGCCCGACCACCAAGAACACCGGCAGGAACAGCCCACATTGCAATGGATGAAATGTCTTCTGTTGTGCCGACGCCCTTATTTTCTGCGCGACGACCTGCGATACGTACTGCAGCGATAACACCGATTGCAATCATCAACCCATATGCGTTGAGACGTAGCGGTCCGAGATGTATCGAACCAGACGATGGGCTCGGAATTACTCCGAGGAGGAATTCAATTGTCATGCGGTGACGCGTTGCACGAATGCAACAGCACCCGCAAAGATGATGTCTTTGTCGAAGTCCTGTGTTGCGACGTGATAACTGCGTTCAAGCATGACGCGTTCCACAGGACCACCATATGTTGCTGCTACTGCGTCACTGTCGCTTGGTTGCACAACATGGTCTTGCACTGATGTGTACAACAACATAGGCATTTTAATTGACGGATAACGCGGCGCAAGTGGTGCAAGACCTTCAGACAAAAATGACTTCATTGCCGCAAGAGGTGTTCCGGAATATGCAGTCTCGTGTGCGCTTGGATCAGCAATGTCGGAACCGATGCCATCTGTTGTCACCATTCCTCCATCAATCATTCCCTGCAACATGTCAATCACTTCTTGGGGTTGAGGTTGAGTTGCAGGGTTAACGCAAACGATGCCGCACGCCTCAGGATGCTGTGCTGCCATCCACAATGTGAGTGCACCGCCCATTGATAAACCCATCACCACAATCTTCTTCGCGCGCTTTGAAAGAACGTGATACGCCTTCTCTGCGTCTGAGCTCCAGTCAGCCCACCGAGTTGGAATCATGTCTTCCATTGCGGTGCCATGCCCAGCAAGTTGTGGAAGTTCAACATGAAAGCCTGCAGCTGCGCATGCTTCGGCAAGTGCCCTCATCGAGCCAGGGTTACCAGTGAAACCATGAAGGACAAGTACTCCGACATCGCCATTGCCAATGTGAGAGTAGGCCTCAGCTCCTGGAAGTGTTGGTGCGGTCATGGTGACGTCCTTTCGTTCTAACTAATCGTAGGGGTCATTGTCAGAGCCGGGCTGTTCCCACCATTCGGTTGGCACCTCTGACTCTTCCCACTCTGGAAAAGAATAAATACAATTCACAGGGCAGACCGGAAGACACTTGTCGCACCCGCTGCAGAGTTCGGGAATAATCACCACATCGGCACCCACATTGAAGATGGCTCCCAGCTGTGGGGGGCAATGGCGCAGGCAGGCATCACAGTTGATGCATTCGGACATCTCGATGCGCATCGGAGCAAGTTTCCACTTCGGATTTCGCTCGTGAGTCTCAATGCGCTCGTTTCGCGTGCCTGTCATCTGGCTAAGTGTAGGTGAGACCTTTGGCACGACTATGACGGGGAGTTTGACCCGAGGCGCAGATGCTGGTGGACTAGGAGTGCATGGCCCGCGCTGATCATCTCCAACGTCAACGCAAGATTGACGGATACGCGGTGGCTGCCATTGCCCCGGTCATCGCACTCATGCCGGCCTGGCTGATTGCGGTAGCTGCAGTCTGGTGGGTCTTCGTGCAGTTCTATTACGTGTCGTTTGTACTTTTTGCAACTGTGTGGTTTCTACTGGGCGGCTTACTCTTCGTTCGTCCAATTCAACGACTTGCACTTCAGCGTTTACTTGGCGCTCGAACGCCAACGCGCGCAGAACGCGACACTTTGCAACGTTCCTGGCACATCGTGGCGCAAGCAAATCACATTCCACCTGGAAAGTTTGTTCTCGCTGTTGCTGAATCAGAGGACTTAAATGCGTTTGCTTCAGGCGGTCACCTTGTTGTGGTCTCAAGTTGGGCTGTCAAAAATTTGTCGCAAGATAATCTCAGTGGAGTACTAGCTCATGAACTCAGTCACCACTTAGGGATGCACACGATTGCACTGACCATTGGACAGTGGCTAACAATTCCTATTGTGTTGCTCGCCAAAATTGGTTTCCTTTTGCAAAATGTTGCTCACGCTGCGACAGATGTGTTCATTACGAAATCATCATTGGGTTCCTTAGTCGGTAAAACACTTACTGGGTTCATCACGATTATTTCGTGGCTCTTTCTGTCCATGATCACTGTGTCGCAATACATTGGCAATGCAGTCGGTAAAGGCGCCGAGTTCAAAGCAGATGAAACTGTCGTCGCTATGGGATTTGGTCGTCAGTTACTCAATGCACTGCGCATTGTGGTGGAACAAGGCCAGGGTGAAAGGCCTTCCCAGTGGAAAGACCGTCTCATCACTACCCACCCGCCTGCTCGCACCCGAATTGCCCGCATCGATGCGCAACTGCGCCAAATGCCTCGGGGCAACCACCGATAGCGTGAAACCCATGACACACAAGTGCATACCAACCTCATGACCAGCCTCCCGAACGACCCCTTTCTTGCCGCCGCCCGCGGCCAACAGGCCTCTCACACCCCTGTCTGGTTCATGCGCCAAGCAGGACGCAGTCTTCCTGAATACAAAGCATTGCGTGGCGAAGGCAGCATTCTCGACGCAATCAAGAAGCCTGAACTTGCAGCCGAGTTCACATTGCAACCTGTTCGACGTCACAACGTTGATGCAGCAGTTCTCTATTCTGACATTGTTGTGCCAGCACACGCAGTTGGTTTCGGTATCGACGTTGCACCAGGAACTGGTCCGGTGGCCCCGTCGCCTCTTCGTTCTCGAAACGACCTTGCACGCCTTCGCCCATTACATCACGAAGACATTGAGTACGTCACTGACACAGTGCTCGCTTTAGTAAGGGAACTGAAAGTGCCTCTTCTTGCATTTGCAGGTGCGCCATTCACAGTTGCTAGTTACCTCATTGAAGGAAGACCAAGCCGTACTTACGAGAACACAAAACGGTTAATGCGTGAAGACGAAGTCTTGTGGCATGACGTGATGGAACACCTTTCGCAACATTCTGTTGAATTCATCTCCGCACAGATTTCAGCTGGTGCTGAAGCATTTCAACTATTTGACTCATGGGCCGGTGCACTATCTCGTTCCGACTACGACGCATATGTAAAGCCACATTCCATTGAAGTGTTCTCGCAATTAACTGAACGCCATCCTGGTGTTGCTGGTATTCACTACGGAATCGGATGTGATCACTTGTTGGAATCAATGAACTCCGTAGGCAACGCAATTATTGGTCTCGATTGGAGAACAACAATTCGAAATGCACGGACTCGCCTTGGGCCAGACACCATCGTGCAAGGAAACCTTGACCCTGCTCTTGTATTGGCAGGTTCTGCCATTGCACTTTCCGGTGCAGAAACAGTCCTTGCAGACAACGCAGGACACGTTGGTCATATCTTCAACCTCGGCCACGGGGTACAACCCGATACAGACCCCAGTGTTCTCACAGACATTGTGGCCTACGTACACGAAAAGACAAAAAAATGAGCAACTCCTCTCGTACCGCAGTGATGTTGATGGCGTACGGTACGCCACGCACCAAAGAAGAAATTTTGCCGTACTACACAGACATCCGTCGTGGACGTGCACCTACTGATGAACAACTGAACGATCTCATCAAGCGATATGAAGCTATTGGTGGATTGTCTCCGTTGAAGCAACTCACAGAGGCACAGCGAGACTCACTTCAAGAACAACTTGACCTCATCAACCCCGGTCACTACCAAGTATTTCTTGGTCTCAAACACGCAACACCATTTGTAGAGGAATCTGTCGCTGAAGTTGCAGCTCTCGGTTTCACGCAAATTGTCTGTCTTGTTCTTGCTCCGCACTATTCGACATATTCGATTGGCCAATACACAGACCGGGTACGCGTTGCTGCTGCACCTCACAATATTGAAGTGCGTGCCGTTGAAACATGGGCACGTGAAGATGCATTCATTGATTTCTTAGCCACTGATCTGCGCGCAAAGTTGTCAAACATGCCAGAACGTACGAAGGTGTTGTTTACAGCACATTCATTACCGCAACGAATCATTGATGCTGGTGATCCGTATCCGGAAGAGCTTCGTGCTACTGCAGAACTTGTTGCAAGTAAGGCCGAACTAACGCGTTGGTCGCAATGGTCCATTGCGTGGCAATCAGCAGGGCGCACTCCTGAACCATGGATTGGCCCAGACATTCTTGCTGTTATTGATCAAATGGCAACTATGCGTGACACCGATGAATCAGTTGATGGCGTCGTCGTGTGCGCGTGTGGTTTCGTAGCTGATCATCTTGAAGTTCTCTACGACCTTGATCTTGAGGCGTCTCAACGAGCAGCGTCATACGGCATGGCGTTTGCGCGCACTGCGTGCGTCAACAGTGACTCATTGGTCATGGCTGCGCTTGCTCGTAGACTTATCTCTGCATGAGCGAA
>CAMDVC010000020.1 GCA_945878785.1 Bifidobacterium breve
CGACCGTGGCCGTTGCACACGATGCCGTGAGCAAATTCTTGATGCGGCCAAATTCACTTTGATCCATTGAGAGTTTCCAACGAGCCTTTATGGCTACCCACTCAGAAAGATATGTGCATGTGTATGACTTCTGCGGTGGAATCCAATTCGACGGGTCTTTGTCAGACTTTGATCTGTTTTGCCCTGCTGTCACTGCAATGAGCGCACGAGCATCGGATAAATCATTTGCAAAGGCCTGGCGTTGAACTGCAGTCCAATTCCAAGCGCCTGAATCCCAGGCTTCTTTCAAAGGCACCATGTGATCAATGTCGAGTTCGCTCGGATTGGTGTACATCACGTTGTCGTAGGGAGAGAACCAGTCTCCTTCGATTACTTTGCAACCGTATGCATCTACTTGCGCTTTGCTCTGGGACTCAGCGATAAGTACTTCATCGCGCGTATCGCACCCATTTCCGTTCGCATCTATCCAATGCTTGAAATACGAACGTGAATACCCGGTCTTGTATTCGTTTTGCACAGTGATAGTGGCAAGAACCGACAATGCAGTTGGGTTTGTACCAACGGAGCCTTTTGCAATGGTGGTAGTCACCACCTTTTTCTTCTTCAGTGTTGTCGTGGTCTTCTTTGCCTCAGGCGATGGTGCCGCACCAGAGGAACTCACACAACCGACTGTCACTGCGAGAGCGAGAGCTGGAAAGACAATTAACGATCGCTGCAAACGACGAGACATGGTGTTGGACATTTTCATACGAACCTCTGATACAGACCGTACTTGTAATGAGGAGAACTCAATGACTTTGGGTTCAGGGGTGGCGCTTACCCCAACGCTCAAGATCCTGAAGAATGGGAATCAATTCCTCACCTTTGGGCGTGAGGTGATACTCGTAGCGTTGTGGTTTGGATGTGTACAAACGTCTTTCCAACACACCACCTGCAACAAGAGTGTTCAGACGGTCAGTCAGAATATTGCGCGCAATTCCAAGTGAATTCTGGATGGATTCAAAACGAAATGACCCGTCATTGACAGATGCAATGATCAGAGGAGTCCACCATTCCCCCATCACTTCGAGTGCATCTGCGAGTCGATTATCGAGATGGGAGAAGTTCTTGCGCGGAGACATTGCAGTTACCTTAGGGTAAGGGTGTGTAATTGCAATAGTTTTGTAACAGATTCAAGTAATTTCTCTGCGAAATTCACCTCATCTTCAACATCGTTTTACAGGTGAGAACAATTCACCACAAAAATAATCATTCGTGTATCTCGACAAATATGCATTCACCAGGACACACATCAGCGGCTTGCACCACTGCTGCAAAGTCACGCATTGGAACATCAGCTAACGAACCTCCACCGCCTGGATCGTTGAGAGGTTCACCGCGTTCTGCGACATACGCAATGCCGTCTTCAAGTTGCACAAACACGTCAGGGCAGAGATCTACACACAATCCATCGCCTGTACACAGGTCTTGGTCGATCCATACACGCATAAGAAAACGGTACCGCTTCTCTACCCTTATCCTGCATGGCATGACATCAAATCTGCCTATTGCGCCACGGCGTCCACACACATGGGTTCGCCCATCTGGCGACGTACAAGACCCGTACGCGTGGTTGTTACAGAAAGATGATCCAGAAACGCTTAAGTACCTCACGGATGAGAACGAGTACTCACAACAATGGTTTTCCCAACACACATCCATGACCGAAGAGATATTTTCAACTATTAAGTCACGCATTCAAGAAGATGATGCATCTCACCCAGTCAGCCATTCGGGTTGGTGGTACACATCACGCACCGAGACCGGCAAGGCATACGCCATTCATTCTCGTGGCCGAGCAGCTTCTACTGCTACAGAAAATGTATTGATTGACGAAAACATCGAGGCAGATGGGCGTGACTATTTCTCCTTAGGCGCCTTTGAAGTATCAAACAACACTCGTCTACTTGCATGGTCTAGTGACATCGACGGTGGCGAGTACTACACATTGCATATTCGCGATACCGAAACTGGCTTTGATGTGTCAGACATAATCGCCGAGACAGCCTCCGGGGGTCTTGCGTGGAGTATGAATGACGACTGGCTTTTTTATGTGACACCTGATGAGCAAATGCGACCGTGGCAGGTATGGCGTCACCAAGTCGGCACTCCGGTCACTGATGATGTGATGGTCTATGAAGACGCAGATGAGCGTTTCTTTGTAGGTGTTGCCGCAAGCCGTTCTGGCCAGTTGATCATGATTGAATCCGCCAGCAAGACATCGAGCGAAACATGGATTCTTGATGCGTCAACACCTACTGCTCAGTTGCTGTGTGTTGCCCCACGCCGCGATGACATTGAATACACAGCTGATCACTGGGGTAACGAATTGGCTATCACCACGAATCTAGATGCAGTTGATTTCCAAGTCATGACAGCTTCAACCACTTCCCCGTCCGAGTGGAAACCATTTCTCACCCACGTGGCCGGCGAGCGCATCACCCAGTTCGAATGTTTTTCTTCGTTTGCTGTGATGCAGCGATGGATAAAGGGGCAACAAGTGATTTCAATAGTTGGTCGTGACGGCAGCGTCTCGCACGTAGCAATACTTGATGAGCCCCATGAAGTTGAGTTAGACACCAACCCGGACTTTGATACAGATGGTATTCGATTGTCGTATCAATCACTCACTGTCCCTCACACCACTGCGTGGTATTCCATCACTTCAAATGAAGTCTCAACACTAAAACAAGTTCGCGTCAATGCTTGTGATTTGTCAATGTATATTTCAGAGCGTTTGTGGGCTACGTCAGACGATGGCACTCAGGTACCGGTTGACATCGTGCGTCATCGCGATACTCCCCTGAATGGCACTGCGCCGGCAATGGTGTACGTGTACGGCTCATATGAAATTTCAGTTGCCCCATGGTTCTCGGTTGCACGACTGTCGTTACTCGATCGTGGCTGGATATGGGCACTTGCTCACCCTCGCGGTGGAGGCGAAATGGGCCGTGACTGGTATCTGCAGGGCCGCTTACAACACAAGCGCAACACATTTACAGACACCATTGCAGTAGCAACACATTTGGCAGACAGTCACATTTGCGATGGCACGAAGATTGTTATTCGTGGTGCAAGTGCAGGCGGACTCGCAGTAGGTGCCTGCATAACAATTGCGCCCACTCGATTTACTGGTGCCATTGCTGAAGTACCGTTCGTCGATGTGGTGAGCACTATGAGTGATCCGTCATTGCCGCTGACCGTTACCGAATGGGAAGAATGGGGCGACCCACGCACAGAGCCAAGCGCTTCATACATCGCGAACTATTCGCCATATGACAACACTGTGCCTGTTGACTACCCACAGTTGTATGTCACGGCGGGCTTGAACGACCCGCGCGTTAGTTATCACGAACCAGCAAAATGGGTGGCCCGTATGCGTCATGAATCACCACAGACAACAGTGGTCTTCAAATGTGAAATGGGTGCAGGGCATGGAGGACCTTCAGGTCGTTACGACCAATGGCGTGATGAAGCACAAACATTGTCGTTCGCCATTGATTGTGTGCAATAAGTATTTAGCTAAATGCTGCAGCAGTAAACATCAACGCAATCAGCGCAAGATTACGCAACACATCTCGCCACGATGGCGGTCTATTAACGTGAGCACCAAAGCATGCACACGGAACCTGAGACTTGGTTAACACCTGCATCGCCAAGAACGAAGTAAACACCACCAATAGCAATGTTGCAAGCCCAAGAATTGTGGGCGCAGGCTTCAACACCAGTAGTGCAGCCCCAAGAACCAGCTCTAGCGGCGGGAGTACGACAGCAACGAACGACCAAAGGTGTTGTTGAAGAGCGTTAGCACGCCATTGATTCCACGACATGACTTTGCCTGCACCGGCAAGTGCCAATACTGCTCCGACAAGTGCTGCGCAGATGCGGGCGGCGATTTCTCTGCTATCCACCGTGCTTCACGCTTGAGACTTTGCCCCGAAAGAACACCATTGCGTTCTCTACTTCTTCTGCGTGATCAAGCGAAGTGACGCGACCAACAACACATGTATGGTCCCCCATCACTGTTTCCGTATCAATCTCACAATCAATCCACGCAATAGAGCCGGGCAACACCGGGCATCCCCCGGCTGAAGGCAACCATTCAATACCTGCAAACTTGTCGTCACCTTCTTTGGCAAAACGCCAACACATTTCTTCTTGGTGTGATCCGAGGACATTCACACAGAAGCGACCGGATTCACGAATTGCGGCCCACGACTGTGAACGGACACCTGGGAAAAAACCAACAAGTGGTGGATCGAGCGATACGGATGCAAAGGAACCAATTGTGAGGCCAAACGCTACGCCCTGCGAGTTGAGTCCAGTAACCACGACTACAGAGGTCGGGACATGGCCAAGGACGGCGCGAAAGTGAGCAGAGTCAAAAGGTGCAGACATGAGTTCAGATTAGACGCAACGGGTCACAAGTTGATTGTTACGCCTTCGCGGGCGACAAAAACTTCAACACCGACAGAGTCTGAACAGGCTTTCGTGGCATCGAGTTCAGCATCTGTGCGCTCTGGGTCATGATGAAAGAGTGCCAAACGCTTTGCGCCACATGACATCGCAACGCCAACAGCAAATTCAGTGGTGCAGTGACCCCAGTGAGCCTTGGTTTCAAATTCAGTAGGCGTGTACTGAGCATCATGAATGAGAAGATCTACGCCCTCAACTAGTTCGCGAATCCCATCAGCAATGGAGAATGACCCATCAACCGGCTGTTGATGATCAGAAATGTATGCAATAGAGACTCCGCCGAATTCAATGCGATAACCGACCGTTGGTCCGATGTGCGGAACTAAACGCGACTTGATGGAATAACCATCAACTGAAAAATCACTGTCTGCAACATCGTTGAACGAAAAACGCCCATGTAAGCCTGACAGGTCTACGGGGAACGTTGGCGGACGAACAATGCTCTTTACAGACTCCATGAAACTGGTGCCATCTTCCTGAGCAGGTCCATACATTTCAAGACGCGCATCTGGTTGTAACACCGGTGCAAAAAACGGAAGCCCTTGAATATGATCCCAATGCACGTGCGTCACCAATGCAACAGCATTTACAGGAGTGCCCTTTTCAACAAACTGCTTACCAAAATAACGAAGACCAGTTCCGAGGTCTAGAAGAAGTGGACGCTGTCCTGCTGCTTGAACAGAAACGCACGCAGTGTTGCCGCCGTATTTCATTGTGGCTGGCCCACTGCACGGCGTTGAACCTCGGACGCCATGAAACGTGACGCGTAGCTGATCTGCCCCCATTGCTCTAACGCTACGCATGTTCGCTCGTGAAGTACACAAATTCTTAGAGTGACGCGTGTCGCACCGCGCCCGAGTACCGTTCGGATATGGCTCATGACATCTCCACACAAACCGTCACTGCTAACGGCATCGACTTCACCTACCTTGAGTGCGGAACTGGCCCGTTAGCCTTATGTCTTCACGGTTTCCCCGACTCAGCTTACAGTTGGCGTTATCTCATGCCAGAACTTGCAGCTGCCGGTTACCGAGCGGTAGCGCCATTTACTCGCGGCTATGCACCAACGTCAATCGCGCCTGATGGTCTGTACCAAACAGGTGCCTTGTCCGCAGACGCCAACGCTTTGCATGAGGCACTTGGTGGCGACGGCGAGGCAGTTCTGATTGGGCACGACTGGGGCGCGCCAAGCGTTTATGGCGCAGCAGCGAGTGAACCTCAACGTTGGAAGCGTGTTGTCGGAATGGCAGTGCCCCCGGGCGCCGCAATGGGAATGTCCTTTGCAACCAACCTTGCACAAACAAAACGCAGTTGGTACATGTTTTACTTCCAACATCCATTGTCTGACATGGTTGTGCCTGCAAACAATCTTGCTTTTATTGACATGTTGTGGCGTGACTGGTCACCTGGTTATGACAGTGGGATTGATTCTGAAAATTGCAAAGCATGTTTACGGGATCCTGCTCACATGTCAGCCGCCCTTGGTTATTACCGCGCAACTCTTGGTACAGGTCCACGCAGTGAGAAATACGATCTGATTCAAGCAGCTGGTGGTGGTGAACTAACTCAACCCACGCTGTATCTGCACGGAGAAACCGACGGATGCATTGGAACCGAAGTTGCAGAATTAGCGCGCGCAATGTCTCCATGGGCCACAGTGCAAATAGTTAAAGGTGCTGGCCACTTCATGCAATTAGAAAAGCCTGCAGAAGTAAACAAACTGATTATTGATTGGATTACGGCAAAGTAACTGTGTTGCCAGTGCGCTGAAGCAAACCTTCATCCACTAGCGATGCAATCAACTTCTCTGCACGAACCTCATCGACGCGCATTGCTTCAATCACGTCAGTGATTCGTTGTGAGCCATCCCCCACTGACCGCAATGCGCGTCCTCGTGCCTGACGATCAGAACCTTCAAACCGTGGTTGGGGTTTACTGACTCCGGCCGACAGTTGCGCTGGGTCATCACCAAGACCCTTGTATTTGCACTGGGTTCGCACAGGGCATGAATCACACAATGGCGAACGCACAGTGCAGTGCCGTGCCCCGAAATCCATCATCACCTGATTCCATTCCCACCCGAGCCCTTGAGGTACTAATTCATCTGCAAAGTCCTGCAAAGCGCGAGCCTTCATTGGAACGCCTTCAAGTCGCGACAACACACGCGAGACATTGACATCAACAACAGCAACATCAAGTCGGTGCGCAAACGCCAAAACGGCACGCGCGGTGTACTGACCGATGCCGGGAAGCTTCAATAACTCATCAATCGAATTTGGCATATGGTCGTCGAATTGTTCATGCAGCACAATCGCAGTTGCTTGCAGATTGCGACACCGCCGCGGATACCCAAGACCAGACCACAGACGCAATGCATCACCTAACGGCGCATTAGCCAACGCACCTGGCGTAGGAAAGGCATCAAGAAAAGCTTCGTACTTGGGCATGACTCGCGCAACAGAGGTCTGTTGCAGCATCACTTCACTCACAAGTACTCGCCAAGGGTCGTTAGTGCGTCGCCACGGCAGGTCACGCAACGAACCGCTGCCCCACTCAATCAGACTGGCCGCAATGCAGTCATTGCGACTTAGTCGGCCCACACGTCCTGTCCGTCATATGGACGGCGACGGTCTGGAGCAAACTCACGCTTCCACACCATGACGCGACGTCGGAAGTAACAGACTTCTTTGCCATCTTGGTTGAAACCTTTGGTCTCCACCAGCACCGTGCCGCGATCGTTCTTTGACTTACTCTCAGTTGTCTCAAGAATACGAGTCTCTGCATGAATAGTGTCTCCATGAAAGGTTGGGAACTTGTGCTGAAGAGTTTCAACTTCAAGGTTAGCAATAGCTGCACCACTGATGTCTGGAACACTCATGCCGAGCACCAACGAATAGACAAGGTTGCCCACAACTACGTTGCGGCCTTGCACACTTTCTTTTGCGAACCAATCATTGGTGTGCAATGGATGATGATTCATCGTGATCATGCAGAAGAGATGATCGTCATATTCGGTAATGGTCTTACCTGGCCAATGACGAAATACGTCACCAGGAACAAAATCTTCAAGGCAGCGACCAAAAGGGCGTTCATGTGTTGTCATGACTCCAACGCTACTCAGGTTTTAGTGTGCCATCCGTATCGTCATCTGAGAATTCAAGATCAGTTGGATCAAACACTGGCATCGGAAACTGCCCAGTACGGTCACGCGGAGCAAATTTCTCCACCCAATCAACCGTGGTGAGGCCACGTTGTGCTTGTGACGTGGCAACACGCGGCAATGTCCCCAACTTGTGTTTGCGGTCAATGGAGAACGGGCCGACACGCAACGACAAATAACACAACCAACCAACGATTATTGGCAACCAATACTGCCCCACGCGATACGACAAAACACCAACAGTGGCCAACGGACGTCCAAGTCCAAATCCGACGAGGGTTGGAATATAGATGCCCTCCATAATTCCTAATCCTCCTGGAGTTATCGGAATAACTGAAAACACATTGGCGATTCCAAACGACACGACAAGCGCATCAAAACCAAGGTTGCCACCAAAGGCCCGAATGAAAACCCATAGTGACAGTGCATCAAGCGCCCAGTTCAAGGTCGCCCACCCGACGACTCGCTGCATCAACGCACGGTCCGTAAACAGTCCTTCGATCCTGTTTCCCAGATGCTCAAGTACGGAAGCCGCGTGGTCTTCATCGAATCGCAATCGTCGGGCAACGGACCGCACCAAGCGTTCCGAACGTCCTTGACCTTCGACAAGCCCAAAAATTATGAAACCAGCAAATGCCATTAGCAAAATACCAACAATCGCTGCTGTTCCGTACGCAGCGTTGACACCACGAGTAGGAATAGAAATGATCAATCCGAACCACAAGATAAAATTCAGAACTACTGCTGAACCAACACCAGCAGTCGCCAATGCGAATGCTGCATCTGGCCCTTTAACGCCACACATCGTGATAAGCCTGAATCCGAGCGCCGAGCTAGCCGCACTTCCACCAGGAACAATATTTCCTAATGCCTTTGTGCTGAGTTGAATACGGAACAACCGCAAGACACTGATACCGGCTCCGTGCTCACCAAGCGCAGCTCTGGTCAACATGGAATATGCGAGTAATGAAAACCCTTGGAGGCCAATTGCAACAAACAATAAATTCGGGTCAACATTTTTCAGATCGCGTATTGCGTCGCGAAACCCTGGGATAAGGGGCAACACAAAAAAGTACACAATTGCGCCGAGCAGTACGAACTGCAAAGCCCTACTGATGCGCCAGCGGCGCTGTACTTCATCAGCCACAGTAACCATCGTTGCCGAAATCGGACGCTTGTGTTGGGAATGCGTGAACAATTCTCGATAATTCAGCCCGCAACCTTGGCGCGTACTCGGCATTGGTCTTTCCAAGCCGCACAACAACAAGATTGCGTCGAGGTGACGCCCACGTGAACTGCCCTTCATACCCAAGCGCTGCAATAGAGCCGGGGTCGTTCGGAAACATCCACACATGGGCTCCGTAATCAAGGTCGTTATCTGGGTCGCGCGCGATTGGAATGCGTGAATAATCCACCCAACCTTTTGGCAAAAGGCGCAAACCATTCCACATTCCGTCGTTCACATATAGATACCCGAATCGAGCGAAGTCACGTGCGGTCGCAAACACGAATGACGAGCCAACGAAATTCCCCGACGCATCGAAACGGGGAATTGCGGAGCGCATACCAAGTGGATCGAACAAACGCTGTTGCATGAATTTTGACATTGCATCTGTCGAACCAGGTTTTTCACCTAGTGCCCGAGAAAGAATTTTGGTTACAAGATTCGTTGTGCCAGATGAATACAAATACTTAGTCCCTGGTTTTGCTTCCAAGTTTTTTGATGCTGCATACGCCGCATGGTCTCCAACAAATTTCTTATCGCCGAACAACATCTCGATGACGTCAGAGGACGTGTCGTCAACATAGTCTTCGACCCACTCAAGACCGCTCATCTGGTTCAATAGATGCCCCAAAGTGATTGTGGCTCGGTCATCGTGTTCCCATTCGGGAAATAAATGGTCATCATCAATTGACAGCAGTCCGTCCCCCACTGCCATGCCCACTAATGCCTGCGTAATGCTTTTCGCCATGGACCATGAAATCAATGTGGTTGAGGCATCGGTTTCCGGACCATACATCTCACGAACTACTTGTCCGTTATGAATGACAACAAGTGCCAACGTGGTTGCCAGGTGAGGTGGTTGCGATGCCAGAAGCGAAATCACGCCATCAAGAGATTCCGCATCGACCGATAGGTCCAGTTCGCCGTCGAGCCAGTCGAACGTGGGGAAAGTGTCAGATGCCACATCCAAAGACTAGGCGTGAAGGCCCGTACAGACGTCACGAGTGCTCTGAACCCGACACTTATTCACTAGCGTTTAGGACATGAGCACAATTGCCCCTGATATCCAGACAGCCTCTTCGGTGATCTCCATCGCTTCGTCAATGGTCGACGGTGCCATTGCATCGCTAATCGCGCTAGGGGGACCTGACAAGAACCAGACATTGGCATATGACATTGCTCATGTTGCTTCTGCAGTCGCAACTGCCGAGTCACTTCTTGCTTACGGTGCAAAAGGCGACGTAGAAAACAACATCACCTGTGCATTTACAGCAGACATGGTGCATGACTTTGTCTCTCGCCTCATCGGACGTGAGGACTTATGGGGAGTCAAAGCATCACAGTTTGAGCCAGCAAATGAATTCGTTCAGAGATTTCGTGCCCCGGAATTTCTCGCATCACTTGCCGAAGTTCAAGGCCCGCGTCATTTGGCCAGTGACTTTGAAATGGTGCAAGACACTTTCCGTTCATACGCGAACAAGGTCATCGCGCCCCAGGCCGAGCACGTGCACCGTCATAATGGTGATGTTCCAGAAGAAATCATTGCTGGGCTTGCCGAAATCGGTGCATTCGGTCTCAGTGTGCCCGTTGAGTACGAAGGTTTCAGTGAGGGCGGCGAAAGCGAATACATGGCATCAGTCATCGCGACTGAAGAATTGTCTCGTGCCTCACTTGGTATCGGTGGTTCTCTAATTACTCGTCCTGAAATTCTTACGCGAGCTCTTGTAAAGGGTGGCACTGAAGCCCAAAAACTTGAATGGCTTCCAAAATTGGCAAGCACGGAAGTGATGTCAGCAGTTGCAGTGACCGAGCCCGACTACGGATCAGATGTTGCGAGCTTGAAGACAACTGCAGTTCGCGGCACAGGTCCTAACGGTGAAGCTGGCTGGATCATTAATGGCGTGAAGACATGGTGCACATTTGGTGCGCGTGCAAACGTGCTGATGCTTCTTGCTCGTACAGACCCAGATCGTTCAAAGGCTCACCGCGGATTGTCGCTGTTCATCGTTCCAAAACCTCTGGGCGATTCCCACGGATTCACGTTCAGTCAAGACGGTGGCGGAAAGATGGACGGCAGTCCTATCGACACCATCGGTTATCGCGGAATGCACAGCTACGAAATTGCTATCGAGAACTGGTGGGTCCCTGCTGCAAACCTCATTGGCGAAGAAGAGGGACTAGGCAAAGGTTTCTACTTGCAGATGGCTGGCTTCGAAAATGGTCGTTTGCAAACAGCAGCTCGTGCGGTTGGCGTTATGCAAGCCGCATACGAGGCAGCAGTTGACTACGCAAATAACCGCACCGTCTTCGGACAGCCCATCTCGCAATACGAACTAACGCAAGTGAAATTGGGCCGTATGGCCGTGCTTATTCAAGCATCACGCCAGTTTTGTTATTCAGTAGCCGGCCTCATGGGCGTAGGTGAAGGCGCAATGGAAGCCAGCATGGTGAAGGCATACGTATGCCGAGTAGCCGAATGGGTGACACGCGAAGCTCTCCAGATTCATGGCGGTTACGGCTATGCAGAGGAATACAGCGTGAGTCGCTTGTACGTCGATGCTCGCGTGTTGTCGATCTTTGAAGGTGCAGACGAAACTCTGTGCCTGAAGGTGATCGCAAAGAACCTTTGCGACGCCAAAAAATAACTACAACAACTCGAGTAACGACGCGATGCGTCGACATGAGACCAAATCCACGGCGTCGTCGTACGGGTCAACCAGAATCGGGATAAGTCCCGCAGCCGTTGCACCGCCTACGTCCATAACAACACTGTCGCCTACGTATGCAATGCGCGACCGGTCAATGCCGTCAAAGAATGGCAACGCGAAGTCAAAAATCTGCGGGTCGGGTTTTGCGACCCCGACAACATGACTGTCAACAATGCACCGAACACTTGCTAACGGGCCATCTCCCACTTGACAAATGCCACTGCGACCAAGAATTTCTTCAATCTGCCCACTTGCGTTACTGACAATTCCGATGGGGACTCCAGCAGCGTTGAGTCCACGAAGAGTTTCAGCAGAACCTGCAAGAGGCGCACGCCATAAGTGAGCATGACGGGTACGAGACAATACGTACGTTGCCGCTTCTCGATTGTGTTCTGGCACGCCCACTAATTGCACGTATGCAGTGTTGTAGTACGACCAGTCGTCTTCGCCAGAACCTTGTCGTGATTTTGCTGCCATCGCGCCGTAGTGAGCGCGGACATATGCATCGAGATCAGTCGCAGCGCCGTAATAGGCCAGAGTCGGCGCCAGAACTGCGGGGTCTGGGATAAGGAACACTCCCCCAGCGTCAAAAAGAATGGCGTCGTACTGCTGGCTCATGCCAACGACACTAGGAGATAGGGCCTGCCGAGCAGATGAACTTGTGGCCATTCCCCATACGATTAAGGCGTGCGCCCATCTCGTGACTTTTTCAAACCCCTTGCCGCCGGAGCTCCAGCCCCCGTACAAGAGATTCCTTTCAAGCCCAGTCGTGTCATTCACTTCTTTCCGCCTCACAACGAAAAAATGGTTGCAAAACTTCCAGACACCATTCCTAATGTCGACATCATTCTCGGCAACCTGGAAGACGCAATTCCAATGGCAGACAAGGCAGCAGCACGTGCAGGCCTAATCAAGGTCGCCAATACTCTCGACTTCGGTACCACTCAACTGTGGACACGCGTCAACAGCCTTGACTCACCGTGGTTCCTTGATGACATCATCGACATCGTCACTCAAGCCGGAGACAAATTCGACGTCATCATGATTCCTAAGGTCGAAGGCCCTGAAGACATTCACTACGTCGACCGCTTGCTTGCACAACTTGAAGCACGCGCTGGTTTGAAGAAGCCATTACTGCTTCACGCAATTCTTGAAACAGCTCGTGGCGTTGCAAACGTTGAAGAGATTTGTGCTGCATCTCCTCGTATGCAGGGAATTTCACTCGGACCTGCAGACCTTGCAGCAAACCGCCGCATGAAAACCACCCGCGTTGGTGGTGGCCACCCCGACTACATCGTGCGCGCTGACCCTGAAGGCGACAACTACGAAGGTGCACGCACCGTGTACCAGCAAGATTTGTGGCACTACACACTTGCTCGCATGGTTGATGCCTGCGTGATGAACGGGGTTCTTCCGTTCTATGGTCCATTCGGCGATATCAAAGACACCGTTGCGTGTGAAGATCAGTTCCGCAATGCATACCTTCTTGGTTGCGTTGGCGCATGGAGCCTTCACCCAGTTCAAATCGACATTGCAAAGCGCGTGTTTAGCCCTCGCCCTTCAGACGTGCTACAAGCACAGCGCGTCATTGACGCAATGGGCGACGGCACCGGCGCAGTAATGCTTGACGGCAAGATGGAAGACGACGCATCTGTTAAGCAGTGCAAAGTTGTCGTTCAACTCGCTCGTCAATTGGCAGAGCGCGACCCTGCACTTGCCGCTTCATACGGTTTCTAAACCCCCACAACACTGAGGAGACTCCATGTCTGCACAACGTCCACGCCGTTCCGCTTTGTATATGCCCGCCGCCAATGAGCGTGCGCTAGAAAAAGCCAAGGGAATTTCCACCGATGCAATCATCTTCGACCTTGAAGATGCAGTGTCGCCAGATTCGAAAGACCTTGCCCGCGCACAAGCAATTGCAGCTGTGAACTCTGGCGAATACGGCAAGCGCGAACTCACTATTCGTTGTAATGCACTTGCAACACCTTGGGGTCATGCAGATGTTGCCGCAGCTGCAAAAGCATGCGTATCAGCTGTTGTGATTCCAAAAATCAACTCTGTTGCTGAAGTGAATGAAGTATCTGCTGCTCTCGATGCTGCTGGTGCCCCAAAAGAAATGATGATTTGGGCAATGATCGAAACTCCGACAGCAATCTTTGATTGTCGCGAAATCGCCGCCCACCCTCGCGTTGCAGTTCTTGTCATGGGCACAAACGACCTAGCAAAGGAGCTCCGCGCAGCACAAGTACCTGGTCGCGCACCGTTGTACCCAAGCCTTCACACAGCGCTACTTGCAGCACGTGAAGCAGGAAAGACAATTCTCGACGGCGTCTACAACGACATCAAGAACGCAGACGGATTCCGTTCGGAGTGCGTACAAGGTGCAGAGATGGGCTTTGACGGAAAGACCCTGATTCACCCGGATCAAGTCGGTGTTGCCAACGAGGTCTGGTCACCAAGTGAAGCCGAAGTGGAACATGCACGCAAAGTTATTGCAGCATTTGATGAAGCACTCGCTGCTGGCAAAGGCGTCGTACAACTTGACGGCCGCATGATTGAAAATCTTCACGTTGCAAACGCACAACGCGCTATTGCAATCGCTGATGCAATCGCCGAACTTTCCTAATTTTCTGAATTAGAGATTCGCGCGGAACAGCGCAAGAGTGCGATCCCATGCAGTTTTAGAAACTGCGGCGTCATAGACCTCTGGGCGAGTGTCATTGAAGAATGCATGCTGAGTTCCCGGGTACACATGGAAGGTTGCGTTTTTGCCTTTGGCGCGCAATGTAGCTTCTAGTTCTTTCACAGCTTCTGGTGCAGCAGTGCCTCGGTCTGTTGCTGCGTAATGGCCTTCCACTACCGCTGCCAAGTTGTCCCATTCAATAACAGTGTCTGGGCGCATTCCGCCGTAGAACGGTGCAGCAGCAGCAATTGCATCAGGACGCAAACAAGCAGCCATCAGAGCGAGTCCGCCACCCATGCAGAAACCAGTGACACCAACTTTTGTGCGACCGGTGCGTTCTTGCAATAAATCAACTGCACCACTGAGGTCTTTTCCGGCCGTTGCAAGATTCATGCTCATGAGCAACTTGCCAGCAAGGTCTGGCTCATCAGTTACTTCACCGTGGTACATATCGGGTGCAAGTGCCACGAAACCTTCAGCTGCAAAACGATCTGCGATATCAGTGATGTGTGGAACTAAGCCCCACCACTCTTGAATAACGATGACACCAGGACCGCTTGTGCCGGCAAGATAGCCAGTGCATGTTCCGCCATTACTTTTGAATTCGACCATTTCGCCCATC
>CAMDVC010000021.1 GCA_945878785.1 Bifidobacterium breve
GCTGTTTCATATTGAATACGGCGATCAGCGATACCCATGATTACGCCTTTGGTGTGATGTGCGTTGCGCCGCGCATGTATGGCAAAAGCACAGCAGGAATACGCACGCTGCCATCTGGTTGGCGATGATTTTCACAAATCGCAGCCCACACGCGAGGTACTGCCAATGCAGAACCATTTAGTGTGTTTGCAATTTCAGTGCCCTTTTGTCCAGTGCGCTTGAAACGAATATCAGCACGGCGCGCTTGGTAATCAGAAAACCATGACACGCTGCTGACTTCTAACCAGGCATCACAACCAGGTGCGTACACCTCAATGTCAAAACTACGGTGATGGCTTCCACCCATGTCGCCAGTGCAAATCTCAATAATGCGATACGGCAATTCCAATGCAGCCATCAATGCTTCTGCACGACCAACTAATTCAGTCAGCAATGCTGGCGCATCTTCGGGGCGAGCAATGGCAAGAATTTCCACTTTGTCGAATTCATGCGCACGCAACATGCCACGCGTATCACGGCCTGCGCTTCCGGCTTCACGGCGATAACACGGCGAATACGCCATCAGTCGTACTGGTAATTCAGCTTCATCCAATACTTCACCGGCATGCAACGATGTGAGTGGAACTTCTGCGGTAGGTATCGCCCACAAATCATCTCGTTCAATGGCGTACGCGTCATCTGCGAACTTCGGTAGGTGGCCTGTAGCAGTAAGCGTGGCAGTGGTGACAAAACTTGGTGGGCGAACTTCCTCGAATGCATCAGCGTTTTGATCAAGTGCAAACTGACACAGTGCACGTGCCAAAGTTGCACCAAGCCCGCGCTGCATAGTGAACATTGCACCAGCAATTTTTGTGGCACGTTCGTTATCAAGAATGCCGAGAGCTGTTGCTGTTTCCCAATGAGGAACACGCTGGTGATCACCGAACGAGGCTGGCAAATTGATCGGGCCTTTTACGATTGGGTTCTCATGATCGCCGGCGCCATCAGGGGCGTCTGGGTGTGGCAAGTTCGGAATGCGCAGCATGACCTGCTGCAAAGCATCTTGCACAGTGTCGATCTCGCTCTGAAGAACGCGTTCACGGTCGCCGCCTGCGCGGCTGCGCTCCATTAGGGCTTCTGCTTCGTCGTTCTTCTTATCGCGACGTAAAGCGCCCACCTGCTTCGACAGGTCGTTTACTTCGGCTCGCAGAGTGTCACGCTCGAGGCTGATCTCGCGAAGACGGGTATCCAAGGCAACGGCTTCGTCGACCTGCACTAGGAGGTCTGGCTTTCCTCGGCGGGCCAAGGCAGACCGCACCCCATCAAGGTTCGTGCGCAGAAGTCGTACATCAATCACAGGATTTCAGGCTACCTGTCCCGCCTTTCGTGCTGAGAGGCATTTGCTTCGTAAAGTGGAGACGTGTCTGTTGTTGTTGAGAATCTCAGTGTTTCCTATGGCGACCTCATGGCTGTCGACAATGTCTCGTTCGAGGCGCCATCGGGCAGCGTGACTGTCATCCTTGGGCCAAATGGGGCCGGCAAGACCAGCACTATTGAAGTCTGTGAGGGCTTTCGTATTGCTAAATCTGGCTCTGTGCGAGTTCTTGGGCTCGACCCTGTCTCTGACCACCGTGCACTGACTGAGCGCATGGGTGTCATGCTGCAAGGCGGAGGCGTCTACCCCAGTGCCCGAGTGCGCGATGTGGTGTCGCATTTTTGTGCGCTGCACAACAAGGGCGTAGATGCAACGCAATTGGTTGAACGGGTTGGGTTATCGAATCGTTCGACTGGCACATGGCGCAAATTGTCGGGTGGTGAGCAACAACGACTGTCACTTGCTTTGGCCTTAGCGGCAGACCCTGACGTGATTTTTCTTGATGAACCAACATCAGGAGTCGACATCGATGGCCGTGACATCATCGCCAACATCATTCGTGATTTGTCTGCTCGGGGCACCACTGTTGTCCTTGCATCGCATGACATGGCTGAAGCGGAGAAAGTAGCAACTCACGCTGTGCTGTTTAATTCTGGGAAGGTAATTGTAAGTGGTGAAATTACATCGCTGCTTACGTCTCGCAAACATTTGCGATTTACTTCCTCAGTTGGCCTTGTGCCCGCAGAACTTGCGGTGTCAATCAAAAGCCCAGTTGTTGCTATCGGAGACGGTGTGTACGAAGTGGCATCAGAACCAACTCCGCAGTTAATGACTCGAATCTCCCAATGGCTCGCAGATAATTCGCACCCGCTATTAGGTGTGGATATGGGCACGGAATCCTTAGAAGATACATACCGCCGTTTGACTCGAGGCCAACAATGAGGCGTATTCGCATTCAACTTCGCGCGGAACTAATGCTGCTGGCACGCAACGGCGAACAATTACTACTGACGCTTGTTATCCCCGTGTTGCTGCTTGGCTTTTTTGGCTCTGTCGATGTGTTAGAAAGTGCGGACATCCAGTTTTTAACACCAGGCATCCTTGCAATTGCGATCATGTCATCTTCAATGGTGAGTCTGGGAATAGCAACCGGGTTTGAGCGTTCTTATTTGGTGTTGAAGCGACTTGGTGCCACACCGTTGACACGCAACGAATTGGTCATTGCAAAAATCCTGTCAGTGTTTACTGTGCAATTGATTCAGACAATTATCTTGTTGTCGCTCGGTCTTGCACTCGGGTGGCAGCCGGGTGGTTCCACGTGGCCGCTTGCAATTGTTGTGGTGCTGTTCGGTACCTCAGCATTCGCTGGAATTGGCCTCATCCTTGCTGGCCAATTACGTGCTGAGATAAACCTGGCCGCACAAAACGGGTTGTACTTGGTGCTGCTTTTGCTGGGTGGAATGGTGATTCCTCGCGACTCGCTTCCCGATTTCATGGGCAATGCTGTACGCGGCCTGCCATCAACTGCCCTAGCTGATCTGCTGCGTTCAACATTAAACGGGGACCCAACTGGCCTTGTTGTGCCGTGTGCAGTGTTGGCTGCATGGGGCATCATTGCGCCAGCAATTGCCGCACGACGCTTTCGCTGGAGCTAGATGCGATTCACCATGATGGTGATGGGCTTGTGATAAACGTAAGTTTCCCGCACACGTTCCCAACCGAATGTCTCGTACCAGTGAGCAACGTTTCGTGTGTACAAGTACACATCCGAATGTCCCAACTCACGTGCACGCCGAACTGCCTCAGTGACTAATTGTTTGCCCACTGCCCTGCCCCGGTATTTCGGATTCACAAAGACAGCTGCCACCCACGGGCCTGGTTCTTCAGCGTCGGGAAGTGCGTCATCACTGACGACGCATGCCACACCCACGAGTTCATCATTCCCAGCTACGGCAGCGAGACTAATGGGTAGCGATAAAGGATCAATCTCAGATTCTGAATAGACATTCAGATACCACTGAATGTCGTCGTTCGGGTCTGTCTCTTTCCAATCATCAAACGCCCACTGAGCACCAATTTGTGCAAATGTCGAATTGGCCGGCATGTCAGAAATGACAATGTCAGTTCTCATTGAGATGAATCAGAGGATTCTTTGGAGATATATGACTGTTCACCAAAGAAGCCCTTCATAAATCGGGTGAAGAAAATGGTGATGATGAGCGCCCACAAGAAGACTGCTCCGCCGAGTTTCATAATTCCGCCAGCTAGTTGTTGATCACTTAGTACTGACATTCCCCAGACTCGAACTGGAGTGTCATAGTGGTTATACACAGAGCCTTCAGCGAATGTCAGCCAACCTGCAGGAATTGAAGGCACCAGAGATGTGCAAAAGAGATAAACCATCATCGCCCCATAACTCATGCGCCATTCTTTTGCCGGGCCACATATCGGTGTCCACAGCATTAGAGCACTTGCCACCAATAAAACATGAAGGCTGTAATGCAATGGACCACCAGCCGCAGAACGGTTCACTAATGCAGGGATGTGAGTAATCAGTAGGACCGCGTTGTACGTGACAGCAGCGATCACCGGGCGCGTGAGAAACCGGATTACTCGATACGTACGGCCGCGTCCTACCAATAGTCGAAACAGCCATTCCGGTATTGCGAGTAGCGCAAGCGGCGGAATGATGTAGGTAAGAATTGTGTGCTGCAACATATGCATGGAATACAGGTATTCCTCGGCGATGTCATGTAACGGCCAATCTGTTGAAATCAACAACAACACAATCATGAGGGAAAAAATTCTGATTTGTTTGCGTGAAATCACTTCCCCACTAGGAACAACTTTGGGGCCGACTATCCGGATGGCGTACACGAACGCGACTATCAGACCAATAATCAACACCCAAATTTCCAAGTGCTGCTGGTACCTCCAGGGGTCAGCATTCAAAGTTGGTTCGATGCTACTGATCAGCATTGCCGACCCGCCTTGCTAGTTACGCGATGAAGAACTTGAAGGTAGCAAGAGCCGTGATGTACACGAATAACGCAAGCCCAAGGCCGGTATAGAAAAGAAAGCTAAACATCTTGCTGTCAAACTTGAGATGCATGAAGTATGACACCACCATCACGAACTTGACAACCATCATGATGAGCAACGCAGGCATGAACAAAGGACCGAAATCTACGTAGTAGGTAGAAACCTCAAGCGCAGTGATGAGCGCCAAAATGACTGCGATTTTTATGTAGCCAGCATCGGACATTCCGTGCTCGTGTGTGTCTTCGTGTGTTTCAGTTTCGGTAGTCATGATGCGCTCTCAATCAGGATGGGATTAGATAAACCAAGGTGAAGATAATGATCCAGACGATGTCAACGAAGTGCCAGTACAAACCAATGAGTTCCACTACCTCGGACTTATCGCCCGTAATCTTGTTCTTTTTAATGATGGCCCTTAGGGACATCAACATGATGACTCCGATTGAAACGTGAACACCATGGAATCCGGTCAATGAATAAAAGCTTGAGCTGAAAAGGCTTGTGGTGAAGCCGAGGCCTTCACGGTAAAACGTAGTGAACTCGTACACCTGGCCACCAACAAAGGAGGCCCCAAGCAAACCCGTAATGAGCAGCCAGAGATTCGTTCTTGTGTCATCCTTGCGTTGCGCCGATGACACTGCAAGCACCATGGTGAGCGATGACATCAACAGGACGAAGCTGCTCACTGATGTAAATGGAATGTCGTAGATCTGTGAGGGATGTGGTCCGTTCTGAACGCGACCTCGATACAGCATGTAGGTGGAGATAAGGCCACCAAAGAGCAAGCACTCTGATCCAAGGAACAACCACATTGCCAGCTTGTTGTTCGACAAGCCAGTTGATGAATGATGCCCGTGATCAGCTGAGTGAACGGTTTCGTGTGTTGCGGTATCAGCCAACTGGAGCTATCTCCTTCGTGGGACCGTCGGTTGACGGTGTATCAAAATCGATTGCTTCAGGTACGGAAGGTTCAAGAACCCAACCGTACGCGGAGAAGAGAACAAGAAGCGCTCCGACAACCATGATTGGAGTTCCGTAGATGACTCCCATACCAAGTACACCCATGCCAACAGACAGCAGCAACGGCCAGTACGAAGCTCCCGGCATGTGGATATCAACGTCAGCAGCTGCCACTTCAGCACGAACAAGGTCTGCGCCAGTTGCCACTTGCTTCATTGTGTGTGTGGTTTCATCTTCTTCGTACTTGCGGTGGAAGAACTCATCAAGGTGATGCACGACAGGAATGCGATCAAAGTTGTGCACCTTTGGAGGACTTGTTGTGAGCCATTCCAATGTGCGTGCATCCCACGGGTCTAGCGGAGCGCGCTCCGGGTTACGAGTGGTCTTGATCACGTTGATGATGAAGAAGAGAACACCGACGGCCAAAATGAAAGAGCCGATTGATGACACCATGTTCCAAAATCCGAAGTTGAATAGGCCCTCACCGGCACGAGCCTCGGTCCATACGTACATACGGCGAGGCTGGCCTTGCAGACCAAGGATATGCATTGGCCCAAACGCCATATTCATACCAATAACCATGAACCAGAAGTTCCAGCTGCCCAATTTTTCGTTGAGCATCTTTCCGAAAACTTTTGGCCACCAGTAATAGAAGCCCGAGAACAAACCAAAGACCATTCCTCCGAACAAGACGTAATGGAAGTGGGCAACGATGTAATACGTATCAGTCTGCTGAGTGTCAGAAGGTGCAACTGCGTGAGTAACGCCTGACAAACCACCAATGGTGAAGAGAATTACGAGACCAATAGCAAACTTCATTGCTGCTGAGTACCAAATTTTGCCGCCCCACATGGTGAGAATCCAGTTGAAGATTTTCACACCGGTTGGAATAGCAATTGCCATCGTGGCCATTGAGAACACTGCAACAGATACTGGACCAAGACCAGAAGCGAACATATGGTGAGCCCATACACCGAAACCAACGAGTCCGATCGATGCTCCGGAGAACACCACGAACGGGTACCCAAAGAGTGGTTTGCGTGAGAACGTGGGCAGCACTTCAGAGATGATGCCGAAGCCCGGCAAAATCAAGACGTACACCTCCGGATGACCAAAGATCCAGAACAAGTGCTGCCACAGAAGTGGGTCTGCACCTTGCGACACATCAAAGAACGTGGCGCCATACGAACGCTGGAACATCAACAAAACGAGAGCCACGGTGATTACTGGAAGAGAGAACACCAAGAGGAACTGCACCACGAGAATCATCCAGGTGAACACGGGCATCTTCATCAGGGTCATGCCAGGTGCGCGCATGTTCAGCACTGTGACGATGAGGTTGATAGAACCGATCAGAGAAGCAATACCTGCAATCTGTAAACCGAGGATCCAGAAGTCAACACCATTACTTGGCGAGAACACTGGCCCAGAGTTTGGTGCATACATAAACCAGCCACCATCAGCAGCTCCACCAAGGAACCATGACGCATTCAGAATCAGGCCACCGGTCAAGAACAACCAGAACGACAATGCATTCAAACGAGGGAAAGCAACATCTCGAGCACCAATTTGAAGAGGCAAGAAATAGTTTGCAAATGCTGCAGCCATAGGCATGGCGAACAAGAAGATCATCGTGGTCGCGTGCATGGTGAACATTTGGTTGTACTTGTCAGCGCTAAGAATGCGGCCGTCAGGAAGAGCTAACTGCAAACGAATAAGCAACGCCTCGACACCACCGACGATGAAGAACACAAATGCCACGGTGCCGTACATGATTCCGAGTTTCTTGTGGTCAACAGTAAAGAGCCATTCGCGCCAGCCCGTTGTGTTGACTGGGCGACGCACAGCACCAAGTGACTGGGACGGAGAGACGACTAATTTGCCCTTCGCCAAACTCGGTGATTGAGATGGTGTAAGAGTTAATTCATTGGTGGACATGGTGTTCTCCGATTACTTCAGGGTCAATAGGTAAGCGACGAGTTTGTCGATGTCTGTTTCGGTCAGACCAAGGTTTGGCATACCGCGGTATTTACCACCCGATTTCTCCAACTTTGCCGGGTCGGCATACATCGGCTTCATTGCTGGCGCATTGCGCAACCATGCACGAAGATCAGTTGCGTTCAAGCAGGACTCTGAAACACCAGATAAATACTTCACGCCGATGGTCTCAGGACTTGCACCCCATACATCTTTGCGACACTTCTTGTTCAGCAAATCAAACTTGGCGCCCGCAAAGGTGTTACGTGACATGAGATGAGAGAGGTTCGGAGCTGCACCGGAATATACGTTCTCGTCTGGTGCAGCAATAGCGGGAGTGCCATCAACCTTCTTCAAGCCGTTGACTTGGTGACACCGAATGCACTGGTTCAAGAAAACACCTTCGCCCTCTTTGGCAAGTGTTCCATCTGCAGGGGCCGTGTACGCCTTCTGCTGGTTAGATACCCACTTAGCAAAATCTTCCTTCGAAAGCGCAATGGCTTCCATACGCATGTTCGCGTGAGAAAGACCACAGAATTCGGTGCACTGACCTGCGAAAAGACCGGGCTTGTCTGCCTGAAGGCGCAACAAGTTGATGCGGCCCGGCACAGCATCTTTCTTGCCGTTCAACGCTGGAATCCAATATGAGTGAATCACGTCGCGACTTGTTTCACGCAGCAAGACTTTTGTACCAACTGGGATAACTAGCTGGCCAGAAGAAATGATCGGCTGGGTGATGCCTTGGTCGTCTTGCGCCGGATAGTCATATTCCCACCACCACTGTTGACCAGTGACGTTGATAATCATTTCGGTATCTTCGGTTTCCGCTAGTTCAAAAATTCCACGGAATGTGAAGACACCAACAACCGTCAGGATGAGAGCAGGAATGATTGTGAGAATAACTTCAACAACCGGCTTGCCGTGGCTCTGTGATGGAATTGGTTGTCCACGATCGTTGTATTTATAAATGGTGTAGGCGTAAAAGCCAAGAACCAAGACCCCGACGACGCCGGCCATCGGGAAAACAATCCACTGAAGATTGTTAATAATCTGTGCGTTATCGCCTTTCGGCTGCCAGGTATCTTGCGGTGCATTTCTGGCGCAACCAGCAAGGACGACAATGCCAAATATTGTTGCGATTGAGTTACGAATGCGATGACTTGAAGACTTCACGTTAATCACGATATCCATAGCCTTTTCTGAAGAGTGTGGGGAGACTGAGTGACTCACGGCACGACCAACTTGATTTCGCCGGAAGCACCAGGAACCGTGAATGAGAACGGCTCAGCATCTGTTGCTGGCTTTGGAATCGTGAGGGTCATTACTTGTTCTTGGTTCTTGCCCGTGAGTTGTGTGCATGTACCAACTTTTTCAACGACTCCGGTTTCGCCAACTTTGGCCGAGCCCAAGTTGACGACTAGGCGGTGGTCCTCTTCATCAAGGTTGCGGAATAGGACAGACGTCGCATTCGAGCGAGGAATAGTGATGGTGTCTACTTTTTTAGTCATACCAATAGCTTCTGCGTACACCTTTCCATCTTTTACAAAGATGGTGGCTGTGACAGCAGAACGTAATGACACTGAGTTATTTGCATGATGGTCGTAGTGCTTAGATTTTTCTTCTCCGCATTCACGATGTGAAGCGTCGTAATGATCTTCTTCTGCCGCAACAGCAAGTTCATGACGTTCACCTGACAGGGCAGCAATCGTTCCGACACCCACAAGAGCTCCAACTGCCAGGACAGCCACAATAACTGTGACAGCACCTTTCATAAATGGCTTGGAAGCAATAAGTATTCCGACTACAAAAATCGATGCTGCCGCCACGATGAAAAAGATTGTTCCAGATTCTTTCGAGAGAGCAAGAAAAACACGAGAAAAGAAGAAAGCAATGACACCAAGTACAACCGCAGCAAGTCCTGGGTATTCGATTGCGCTAATCGCGCGAGTGCGTGCGAATTCATTGAATTCACGATCTGACGAGGCACCATCAGCCCAGTTCTGAATAGCCCATTCAACGCCGCCGCCAATGAGGACTGCAATACCAAGAACGAATACAACTGACACAGTTGCAAGACCGGTAAGAACAAGGGCAGATCCGAGTGCGAACACGATTGGCCAGAATGACGGTGGACCAGCAACAGCGTTAGCTGCAACTGCTTCTTCGTCTGTGTACACATCACCATCACGAGTGAACGATGCCATGGTACCAATAAGGGCACCCGAAGTAGCAAGACCAAACAGTGAGACTGCGCCGAGGTCTGATGGGTTTACCAAGACCATGTACAAGATTGCAGCAATCAGTGACAAGCCGGTCAGGCCGAAGAAGTATTTGGAACCGGGGGTAATCATCTTGACCTACTTCTGTACGTACACCACGAACCACACAACAGAAAACGCTGCGGTGAGGAAGTACCAATAAAACGCATGGGCATTAATCACATCTGTGTCGTTGTCACGACCGCCAACAGATCGAAAGAAAGCCACAAGACTAAAAACCATGCCGCCAACAACTAGCAACAACATCGTGCCGGTGACCGCATAGAACATTGTTTGAAATTGTCCATCGGCGAGGCCGATATCCATTTGGCTATACACCGCGACTTGCGCATTCACTATGGCAAGTCCGATTAAGAAGCTGATGGCCAGTGCAAGTGAACGGTGCGATGAGTCATTGCGCTTTGCTGAATACGCAGCCCACTGTGCCATCAATGCACCGAAAGGGAAAGTAGTGAGCATGATGTTGGCTGCAACTTCTGGAATTTTGACACTGGCAGGCATCCAGTCTTTGATGATTTTCAATCCATCTGCTGAGTCACGTGTTGGTGCTCCGGCACGAAACTTCAACCACATCGCAATCATTCCAATGATGAGCATGAATGCAGACGCAGAAACCATTGCCGTTGCAACAAGAATCTGTCGGCGGGGCGCCTGTGCCGGTGCTGCTGGTAATGCAATTGTCATGCCGATGCCTCCTGTGAAACTGATTCGCCATTTCGCACTGCATCAATGACCAATCCGACAAAGCCGAGAACCGTGAGAACAATCAGTGCGTGTCCGAGACCTGCAAGAACGTTCCAAAGCGCAACAGGTCCGTCGTAGTCAAAACCCATAACGATGTTTGCTGGTTGATCTGCAAACCCAGCGATGTAAAGCGGGAAGCTAGCCAAGATTGTTCCGAGTAAGCCGATCAATGCAAGCCCAAGAGTTTTTGTGTTGTCAATAGCGCGTCCCCACAAGAGTGGAGCCCAATGACTGAGGGCACCCAATGCACTCAACAGACCGCCATACACAAGGTACAAAACAACGCCTTCGGAAAACACAGTGCCATCAAGCGATACTGCCTTCAATGTGTACAACCCGTTTCCGAGCACACCAACAATAATCATCAGTGCGCCGAGCAAAGACAAAGCGAACGAGGCAGTTACTCGCGGTGTACCCATCTTTAGACACAAAAGCGAGAGAAGAACAACGATAAGCATTCCGAGCAATGGCAAACCATTGAACAAGGAATGCAACAGGGTGCTCTTTACCTTGTCTGAGTTGGTTCCGGCCCAATCAAGAATTTGAGCAGTCTGCGTGACAGCACCAAGAACTGCTGTGGAAATAATCGCAATACCAGCAAGCACTACTGGGCGAAGAGGTTGTTCCGTACGTGCAGTTGCTGGTGCAACTTCTGCAAGAACTCCGAGAGCCATGATGACGAATACAAACGTCATTGGTTGAGACAAGGACCAACCCAGGAACGAGTTAATTCCTTTGTTGCCACCAAAAACCAATTGCGCATGGGTGTGGTCAACGTAGAGATAAATGATTGTGCTGATCATGACTGGCAAGCTCAGCAAGGTTGCAAACGAACCAACGAGAGCAGACCATGAAAAAGCTGGAATGCGGTCAAGGGTCATTCCCGGTGCACGAGCAGTAAGAACTGACGTGGCAATGGAAAGGCTTCCGGCAAGTAGGCCAACTGCTGCAAGCGCAACACCCAACAAGTACAAATCAACAAGGTCAGTTGCTCCACCACCAGGGCCACCGTTGCCAATGATTGAAATATCAACCATCAAAGCTCCAAAGAGCCATGCCCAGAAACCAAATTGTGCAACCCGCGGAAAAGCCAGAGCGCGTGCGCCGAGTTGTGTTGGGACGACAGCAATTGCAATTCCGATGAAGAGTGGGGCTAGGACACCAAAGACAAGAGCGAACTGATACAAGGCAAACATCTGCGGAGTTGCATCACCATGAAAAATCTCCATATGAGCTGGGCTTACGCGTTCAAGACCAAAAATCAAACCGAGCACTGCAGCAAGGAACGCGCTTAGTAATGAGGTCCCAATGAATAAACGCCCGATTTTTTTGTGATCACTGCTCGTGATCCATTGGCCGACGGAAACGACAAGAGCAGAGCCTGCGCCCTGTGCATGTGTCGATGCGCCCACGTGAGTGTCGATATTGGTCATTTTCGGAAGGTCTCCCAGATACACACCTTCAGTTCCTGTGAACTGTCGGAGCGAGTGCGCCTAGTTGTAACGAATCAAGACTACCCATCGCCCTGCCACAGAAAGTAAATCTTCGGAGGTTCGGTACTTCGTGCGATTGCGCTTTTTTAGCGAACGAAGACGTCGATGGTCAACGCGATGAACAGAAGCGAAATGTACGAGATCGAAAAGGAAAAAAGCCGCATGGAAGCGCTCGGACTGTCCGATTTTCCAAGTGCAATTGTGCCCCACAGGAAAGCCACGCCTAACACCAATGCTGACACTCCGTAGACCCAACCCATGTCGCTGACCGGGACAAGTATCAACGAGCTCACAAGAAGGGCGATCGTGTACCTGACCATGGAGGCGATGACCTTTTCGTGGGACACCACCGACGGCAGCATCGGAACGCCGGCCGCCGTGTAGTCATCATTGTGCTTGATTGCCAGAGCCCAAAAATGAGGTGGGGTCCACAAGAAAATGACCAAGAAAAGCAGCCATGGGGTCCAACTGAGCGAATTAGTGACCGCTGCCCAGCCCACAAGGACAGGAACTGCGCCGGCAGCCCCACCAATCACGATGTTTTGCTTACTGGTGCGCTTCAGCCAGAGGGAATAAACAAAGACGTAAAAAAGGGTGGCTGAAAGGGCCAAAATGCCTGAAAGTAGGTTCGTTCCGGCCCAAAGGACTAAAAAAGCCACGATTTCGAGAGAAATAGCGAAAATTAGCCCGTTTCGTGGCGAAATCAGGCCAGTAACCAATGGGCGATTCTTGGTGCGCTCCATCAGAGCGTCAATATCGCGATCGATGTACATGTTGATGGCGTTTGCGCCGCCAGCGGCCAACGTGCCACCCACCATCGTGACCACCATCAGCCACAGGCTTGGCCAGCCATCGTTGGCAACAACCATGGTGGGGATTGTGGTGATCAACAGCAATTCAATGATGCGCGGCTTGGTGAGCGCGATATAGCCAGCCACTACAGAAGTAGGGATACGCCCAGACTCATGGCCAGGTCGGCGCGTCAGGCGTGACGGGACAAAAGGGCGAACGTTGATGGGCACAGCACCCCATCGTATTGGTGGGTAGGCAACATCGCCTATTCACCAGCAGAATGAATGTGTGATTTTCATCGCCCCATCCGGGAGCCAGCAAACTGAAGTGGCAGAGCCCTCCGTTGACTTCGCCACAGATGAAGTTGTCGACCTCCAGGTTCCCTGGGTTGTCATCGTGTGGAATGACCCCATCAATCTGATGTCGTACGTGTCGTTCGTGTTGCAGAAACTTTTCGGATACTCGAAAGCAAAAGCCGACATTCTGATGATGGATGTTCATGAAAAGGGTCGAGCTGTTGTTTCAAATGGCCCGCGTGAAAAAGCAGAGATCGATGTTTTTCGACTTCACGAACATGGTTTGTGGGCAACGATGCAGCAAGACACATGAAGCGACGTAAACGCGAAGGGCCTGTCGTTGCTCGAGAAAACGACATGTTCGAGATCACACTCTCTGCAGACGACAGGTCAACACTGCTGCGCTTCGTTGATGAATTGTCAGAGATATTGGCCATGGGTCCTGACGATGCACGCTTACGTCGACTATTCCCCACCGCATATCACGAAAATCCTGAACACGATGCTGAGTATCAGGGCTACATGCGCGACGAGCTCACTCAATCCCGCGCTGCCTCAATTGCCGTAGTCAAAGAAGTTCTTGAATCAACTGAACTCATCACCGCTGGCCAACTTCATGCATTCATGACTGTCCTGAATAACTTGCGTCTCGTACTTGGCACCTTGCTCGACGTGGGCGAAGATGATTTTGAGGACGACATTGACGAAAATGACCCTGCGTTTGGACAGTGGCAGCTCTATGGCTACTTGGGCTGGCTACTTGAATGGACAATCTCTGCCCTCTCAGGTGAGGACAATTGATATCAGGGGCGTATTGTTGGATGGCTCCTGATAGCGTCACATTGCTCTCAACCGGAGTCGTCCAAGCCCCCATCGTCTAGCGGCCTAGGACACCACCCTTTCAAGGTGGCGGCACGGGTTCGAATCCCGTTGGGGGTGCAATATAGACCTGTGGTTTCCACAAGGTCCCGTGGTGAAGCTGGAGTTCACGCCGGCCTGTCAAGCCGGAGGTCGCGGGTTCGAGTCCCGTCGGGACCGCCATTATTGGCGGTATTTTCCGTCAATAAGACGGTGGTGCAAGCCACCGTCTGGTTCGGCAATAGCCGGACCGCCAATGGTCGAGTAGCTCAGTTGGCAGAGCACACGCCTGAAAAGCGTGGGGTCACCGGATCGACGCCGGTCTCGACCACCATTTGAAATAGGTGTTGCGTTACAAATCGTTTCGCAAACGCACCAATGCTTCTTGGGCAACTGTTGCCACATGTGTTCCGTCTTCGGCAAATACATATCCAAAACTGACACCTCTGTTAGAGGTGTACGAGTGGCAGTTCATTTCGAACAAATGCCATTGACTTGCATCCACATCGCGGTGAAACCAAATGGTGTGGTCAAGGCTCGCTGAAAAGAATGCATCGAATCCATTGAAGTGCTTCGCAAGTTCCGGAACAGCAAGCACCACAGATGCCGTTGGTAAGTCATCTGACAAATAGGCAAGCGCACATCGATTAAGAAGTTGATCTCCGCCGAAATTTTCCAGTGTTCGGTACCAGGTCATAATGCGGCCAGCGCCGTCACGATGATCAGTGAACTTTGTATCGCGTGGGACTGGTCGCTCTTCTACATATTCAGAAAACGCTTGCGAATACGGAATGTCAACTGGCCGTGGAATATCAGTCGGCATTGACACCGTTGTGGCTGCTGGTGAGATTTCAGGTTTTTGAAAACTGGCTTCAAGATTCAAGATTGCGCCGACAGATTGACGCGCGACAACACGTCGTGTCACAAAGCTTCTGCCATCACGAATACGATCCACTTCGTATCGCACCGTTGCAGCATTGTCGCCGCGACGAATGAAATAGGCACGCAACGAATGTGGCAGATATTCAGGGTCAACCGTGTGAGCAGCAGCGTGTAAGGCCTGGGTCAC
>CAMDVC010000022.1 GCA_945878785.1 Bifidobacterium breve
CTAAGCCCATTGTCCTACTTAGTGTCGCCGTTAGGCTGAACCCATGGTGTCAAACCCTCTGACCGATCCTGAATGGGCGGACCGCTCTGTCGATTTCATCGACCGCATCGTCAGCACCATTCGCCGGTACACCACGCAACCACTCGTCACCACGGCTCGAGGCATTGTCTTTGGCTTGCTAGGTGCCTTCGGTGTCGTTGCAATGGTGGTTTTGTTCGTCGTCGGCCTCACCCGCGGACTGCAAGCAGCACTTGATGCCGTCGTAAACCACGAGGCAGCCGTGTGGATTTCATATTTCATCCTGGCCGCAATCTTTGGGCTTCTCGGAGCCCTACTGATGCGCCGCCGTTACACAGAAGAAGACAAATAAATGAGCAACGTACGTAACACCATCATCATTGGCTCTGGCCCTGCCGGACTCACAGCAGCTATCTACACTGCTCGTGCATCACTTGAACCACTTGTCATTGAAGGTGAACCAAGTTCCAGTAGCGATCAGCCAGGCGGTCAACTGATGTTGACAACTGAGGTTGAAAACTTCCCTGGCTTTCCTGAAGGCATCATGGGACCAGAACTCATGATGAATTTCCGCTCGCAAGCAGAACGATTCGGTGCAGAGTTCATTACTGAAAAAGTAACCAAGGTTGACTTCTCATCACGCCCATTCAAAGTATGGATTCGCGACACCGAATACAGCGCAAACTCCATCATTGTTGCAACGGGTGCGCAGTCATTAATGCTTGATTTACCTAAGGAAACCGAGCTTATTGGCCACGGTGTCTCCACCTGTGCAACATGCGACGGGTTCTTTTTTCGCGGCCAAGAAATAGTAGTTGTCGGCGGTGGTGACTCAGCAGTAGAAGAAGCCACCTTCCTCACAAAGTTTGCATCAAAGGTGCACCTCATTGTTCGTCGTGATGCATTACGTGCATCTCGCATCATGCAAGACCGTGCAATCGCTAATGAAAAGATTGAAATTCACTGGAACTCAAAAGTGTCTGAACTACATGGCGAACAATCGCTCTCTGGTGTAACGCTTACCGACACAGTCACTGGTGCAACAAGCCCGCTTGCTGTCACTGGCTTATTCATTGCCATTGGCCACAAACCAAATACCGCGATTTTTCAAAGTGTGCTGAACATGGAAGATTCCGGATACTTGATGACCCGCGATGGTTCCACGTACACGGACATCGAAGGCATCTTTGCCTGTGGTGATGTGCAAGACCACACATACCGCCAAGCAATTACCGCTGCTGGTTCTGGCTGCATGGCTGCTCTCGATTGCGAGCGCTGGCTCGAACACCAGCACTAGACATGACCACGCGCATCGGAGTCGTTTCGGTTTCAGACCGTGCTTCGTCTGGCGTGTACGAAGATAAAGGTGGCCCCGCCATCCGTCAGTTCCTGAACGGTTGCATCACATCCCCTATCGAATTCATCGATTGCCTCATTCCAGATGACCTCAACACCATCTCAGCAACCCTTATTGATCTCATTGACAAGGAGAATTGCTCTTTAGTTATCACTACGGGCGGCACCGGCCCATCACTACGCGATGTCACGCCGGAAGCAGCTGAAGCCGTCTGCACCAAGATGCTTCCTGGGTTTGGTGAAGCTATGCGGGCGGTTTCTATTGGCCTGATCCCCACCGCAATTTTGTCCCGTCAAACAGCAGGCATTCGCGGTTCGGCGCTCATTATCACCCTGCCAGGTAAGCCCACGGCAATTGCCGAATGTCTCGGCGCTGTCATCGCAGCTGTCCCCGATTGTTTAAGCGTAATTGGCGCGCCATCCATTGAATTGATTCCCGCTATTGGCACGTATCGCCCTCACTAAACATTGCGGCAGTAACATGGGAAACAACGAGAGGTTTTGCTATGGCTATCACACTTACTAGTGCCACATTTGATGAGGTAATCAACAGTTCAGATACACCGATTTTGGTTGATTTTTGGGCCGAATGGTGCGGACCGTGCAAACAAATTGCACCCATCCTTGATCAAATCGCAGCTGAGATGCCAAACCAGATCACCATTGCAAAGCTCAACGTTGATGACTATGGCGATATCGCTGGTCGATTCAATGTCATGAGCATTCCCACCATGTTGCTGTTCGACAAGGGTGAGATCAAAACCAAAATTGTTGGTGCGATGCCAAAGGGCCGCATGCTCGAGGAGCTTTCCAAATTTCTTCCGGCTTCCCAATAGGCCCTGGTCACCGCGGACCAGCGGTGCACGATCTACAACGTCGACTCTCGGCTGCAGGTTTTCTTGCTCCTGGCTCAGCTGAAGATTCCAATTTCTGTGCGCGTACGCACAGTGCTGTTCTGTCATTTCAAGATTCATACGGTCTTGCCGCTACCGGTGAGTGCGATGAACAAACGTGGTCGGCCTTAATTGAAACATCGTGGTCGCTCGGTGAACGTCTGTTGTTTCTTCGCACCCCTAACATTCGTGGTGATGATGTTGCAGAATTACAAACGCAACTGAACCGTCTTGGTTTCAACTGCGGACGCGTTGATGGCATTTACGGCCAGAGCGTTGTTGATGCTGTCTCAGAGTTTCAACGCAATATGGGCATTACTGCAAATGGCATCTGTAGCCCTGAATTCATTGAGTTTTTGAAGCAGATGGGTTCGCAATCTGGCGCTGGCCCTGGCGTGGCTGCCGTACGCGAATCAATTGATTTGGGTAACACCGATGCGCGCGATGATGCGCGACTTGTTATCGGTTACTTCACTGGTGGTACACAACTTGCTCACGCAATTCTTCGTCGCGCAAAGCAATCTCATCCGTTAGCAACATCTGTTGATGCGGAAGCGTCGTTTCAAGCGCAAGCGGCTAATCAATTCGTTGCAGATGTCTACATCGGTTGCGAAGTATCGAGCGATGACGGTTGCATTATTTACTTTTATGAAGTGCCAACGTTTGTCAGTGTCGGTGGGCGCAATCTTGCGTTGCGCGTGGCAGCTGCAATCTCATCGCGCGTGCCCGAATTGTCTGTGCGTGCTATCGGAATTCGCCATCCGGTGCTGCGCGAAACCCGAATGCCTGCCATTTTGTGCTCAATGGGTCCCGCTGACATAGTCGCGTTGACCACCAGCTCACTTGCATTGGCAATTACTGATGCTTTCGATGCGTGGCGCGAAGATCCATTGCACGAGATCTAGTTATCCACAGGCAATCCACAACTGTGCATAAAGTTAAAGTCTCTACCCATAGTTGAGGGTGATATCGATGTGGATAACTACACCGTTGGTATTTGAGGTCACTACTGACTGATTAATCAGTCATGTGGCGATAAATACGCTCAAGATCAATCAGATCTGCGAACTCAATGCTGATCCGTCCCCGTTTGCCCGCCATTGAGACACTGACTTTCGTATCAAGGAACTCCGCCAAGAGGTTTTCCAGTTCCAATAAGCCAGCTGGTCGCAACATGGTGGTTCCCCCACCTGTTGCTGGTTTTGGCTTATCGACTCCGGGAACTCCATTTTTCACTGCGTCTTCGGTGGCCCGCACTGACCAGCCATCCTTCACAGCTAGTGCTGCCAGTTCTTCCATCACGCTGGTGGAGGAACTTGCCAACAATGCACGAGCATGTCCGGCTGTCAAACGGCCATCGGCCAAATAGCCCTGCACCGTTGCCGGAAGTGACAACAACCGCAATGCATTAGTAATTGCGGCGCGGCTCTTGCCCACTCGCTTTGCAATCTGCTCATGCGTCATTGAAAAGTCTTCAGAAAGTTGCTGGTATGCAGACGCTTCTTCAAGTGCAGTGAGATCCTGGCGATGCAAGTTCTCCACTAACGCTTGTTCTACTGAACCCAATTCGTTGATCTCTCGAACCACGACCGGAACAACAGACAACTTGGCCTTCTGTGCCGCACGCCAACGTCGCTCGCCTGCAATCAGTTGGTACTTGCCTGGTGACATTTCGCGAACAAGCAATGGCTGCAAGATGCCGATTTCTTTTATCGACTTCGCCAAATCACTCAATGAATCCTCATCGAAATGAACGCGTGGCTGATGCGGGTTCGGCTCGATAGATGATGTCGGCACATCACGCAACGCAGATGCCGGCAGTTCTTCTTGCGATGCTTTCGGCTTAGCAGTTGTGGTGGGCGTTGTTGCGTCTTCTCTCGTCGTGGGTATGAGAGTCGAAAGACCTTTACCGAGCTTTCGGCGTTCGACCATGGCTCAACTCCTTTGCTACGTCGCGGTATGCCTTTGCACCTTTTGAGGTGGTGGCATGCTTCAATACCGACTGCTCCATTGATGGAGCTTCTGCCAATTTCACGTTGTACGGAATTGAACTACGGAACACTTTTTTGCCATACGCCGAGCGCAATTCGGCTTCGACTTCTGACGACAGTTTCTTGCTGCCTTCCGACATCGTCAATAGATAGTGGGCTATTTCAAGTGTTGGGTTCAATGCCTGTTGTACTTGCTTCACCACTTCGCTGAGATCGCGCAGGCCTTCTAGCGCAAAATATTGGCATTGCACTGGCGCCAAAATGGCGTCGGCTGCCATAAAGGCATTCACTGTGAGACGTCCAAGTGTGGGCGGGCAGTCAAGCAGCACATAATCCCAGTCGGCCCGGCATGCATCAATGGCGTCTTTCAAACGAGGCTGAGGAAACATCTCGGCAACAAGTTGGGCCTCAACTTCTGCCAATGCCTGACCGGTTGGTGCTGGCGCAACGAACAGGTTCTTTTCCGCTGTGGGCTCAATAATGCTGTCAAGGGTTTCCTCGCGGCGCAGCACTTCGGCAATGGTTGGGGCATCTTCTGGTGGCCTCACGCCGAGACCAGATGATGCGTTGCCCTGCGGGTCGAGGTCGATGATCAGGGTACGAAAGCCCAACTCGGCGAGAGCCGCCCCCAAGTTGATGGCGGTCGTTGTCTTACCGACACCGCCTTTCTGCAGAGAGATGGCAAGGACAGTGGTGTCTGAATCGCTCACGAAGGGTTGTCTCCTGCTCTCTGGTGTTGGGTTGGACACTGCAAGTGTAGGTGCCGCCTGTGGACAACGGGTGGATGTTGACCAATGTTTCACGTGGAACATTGCCCCCAGGTGGGGTGGTCTCAGAATGTTTCACGTGAAACATCTGAAGGTTTTTGGTCTGCCGATTGTTTCACGTGAAACAAACCCTCAACCCAGTAAATCAAGGGTTTGCTGTAAGGCGCACAACTCCGGGACGGTATTCAGGGGGGTCAAAACCGAGGCGATTCAGGAGGTCTGCCGGCCACCGTGAGGGGTCAAAAGTGGGGGGTTCTGACACGATTAGCGTCCCTCCGTTTTTTAGGAGGGGTCGAGCCAGGGTGGCCGTGACCTCGGGTGAGGCGAACCCTCGACAGACCACTGCATCGTAAGTTCCGACATGCGCAGGGTTCTGACCAAGTACCGCCACGTCGCCGGTCAGTACCGTAACTCGGTCACGAATTCCCATTGCGGTGACTCCGCGGGCAAGTGCATCCATCCGTGCTTCACGTCGATCAGTCAGTACCAATGTCAAATCGGGGCGGTCCACAGCGATGATAAGACCCGGTACGCCAGCCCCTGTTCCGATATCCATGACTGCCCCGGTGACGCCTACAAGAGCGTCAACAAACTGTCGCGAATGCGCAATGACATCAGGAATCGGCAGTGCACCAAGGGTGCCGAGACGCTGCGCTGTAGCAAGGACGTCTTCAAGACTGCGGGGTTCTGGCACGCAATGAATGTAGTACCGAATATGCAAAAGGCCCGCCAGACGGCGGGCCCATCACAATAGAGAGTGCTTATTCAGCTGGTTCTACAACCACCCGGCGGCGAGGATCTTCACCCTCTGAGCGGGTAACAACGCCTTCAAATTCCATGAGGGTGTCATGGACGATCTTGCGATCTGCTGAGGACATTGGTTCAAGCATGCGCGGTGAACCTGTTTCTTTCACTTCAGCAGCAACCTTTTGAGCAAAGCGGCTGAGTGCTTCGCGGCGACGCTCGCGGTAACCCGCGATGTCGATACGAAGGCGAGTGTCCTGGTCACCAAGGCGACGCTGGCTAGCTACGCGAGTGAGGTCTTGGATGGCGAGCAGTGTTGCGCCGCCAGGTCCAACCATGAGCCCGAGCTCTGATCCATCGACCAGTACTTCGATCTCTTCTTCAACACGGCTGACCTTCACAGAACCCGTGGTACCAAAGGCTGTGACGAGGCCGTTGAGGAACTCGGCCGCTGCCTTGCCCACTTCTTCGGGATCAACATCAATCTTTTCGCGTGGCTCACGTGGCTCACGTTGTGGGCGATCCTCGCGAGGTGCGCGCTCACGGCGCTCTCCGCGCTCAGCGTTTTCCTTGCGGGGACGTTCTTCACGTGGCTCTGATGACTTCTCTGCTGCTTGCTTACGCGGGCGACGCTCGGTCTTGCCACGTGGTGTAGCCGGACGCACGCGTGCGCGCACGCGAGCTTCTCCGCGGGTACGACCGAAAAGGCCTGCCTTTGGTTCGTCAACAATTTCGAATTCAGCGTCGTCTTCCGCAACGCCCAATTGGTCGAGCGCAGCTTCCTTGGCTTCTTCGAGTGTGTTGCCTGTTGTTTCTACCCATTCCATGGTGTCCTCAATTTCTGTGTGTGAATAGTGCGTCAGCGTGACGCGTTACTTGTTTCGCTTGCTGGGTGGAACCGGACGACTCGGCCGGCCGCTTGGTGCGGGACGGTTCTTGCTCGGGGTAACCCTCTTGCTCTGAATGGGAGCGGGTGCTTGCGATTGTTCGTTCTTCTGCTTGCTGGGCTTAGCGTCATCCTTACCCAGTTCGCGCGCGGATGCGCTGGCGGCTTGTGCCTGACGGCCAAGGCCATCTTCTCCATAGAAGCGACGAGTGATGTATCCCTGTTGCAGGATGCGGAAAACGGTTTGGGTGAGGTAGTACACCACAAGGCTGGTGGGCAAAAAGACCTGAAACAGTGCAAAAGCAACGGGCAAGTACTGCATGATCTTGGCCTGGGTGGCAGACATACTGCCGTTTGCTGGGGCGCGACTAGCCACCATTCGCTGCTGTACGAGGTACAACCCGCCGAGCAATACAACGAGAAGTGCATACCAAATGCCGTGTCCAAAGTTCTGTTTCATTGCATCGGCTGGAGTGATGGCGAGGTCAAGACCAAACGACATCATCTTGTTCACCTGACGCAGAGCAATCGACAAGTCAGAGCTGTCCGAAATGTATTGCGGGTCGAAAAGGCCTGTCATTGGATCTTTTTTGGTCAAAGCACTCAAAACGCGGAACATGATGATGAACACCGGCATTTGGGCCAGCAACGGCAAGCATGAAGCCAACGGGTTCACCTTGTGCTCTTGGTAGAGCTTCATCATTTCTTCGTTGAGCTTTTGGCGGTCACCCTTGTGCTGGTTCTGCAATTTCTTCATCTCTGGTTGGAGACGTTGCATTTCCAGCATTCCCTTGGTGCTCTTCATTGTGAGCGGGGTAATGAGCAACATGATGGCAAGTGCCACCAAGGCAATTGCAAATGCGTAGTTATGTACCCACCCGTAGGTGGTGTCGATGAGCCATGCGCCTGCTTGAAACATGATGAGCCTTTCTAGGCAACCCCTCGCGGGGCAGGTACTTGGTCGACTCCGGATGGCCCGAATGGTCGACAACGGATCAGTCTGCGAATGGTGAGCCATAGACCACGGACGGATCCGTGAGTTTCAATGGCTTCCACCGCATAGTGAGAACAGGTGGGGTAGAAGCGGCACGGCGAAGGACGACCCTCGCGAGCAACCTGGTAGAACGAAATAGCCTTCAACATGGCGCTTTGTGGTTTTGTGAAATGACCGTGGTCAGTGCAGATGTTGGTGCTCATTTCGAGCCTCCCGCACATTTGGCCAGAAGGGAGTCGAGATGACGGCCGAGCTCAGTAAAGGCGACGCCGTGGGCTCGGGGAGAGGCGCCAAAGACATATACGCCGACGGGCATTGCTGCTTCGCGGGCTTTCACAAGTTCACGAAGCTGACGACGTAAGCGGTTACGGCGCACAGCGGACCCGTAGCCGCGCCCGATGGCGTAGCCCACGTGAGGGTAAGAGAGAGTGGAGTCAGGCAACATGGTGCAGGACAGCGGGCCAGAACGAACATGACGCCCTTCTGCGCGAACGCGCTGAAAGGTGGATCGGCTCTGGATGCGGCCGATCAAGCGCTGAGGCGGTGACGGCCCTTGGCCCGACGGTTCTTCAAGATTGCGCGGCCGGCACGTGTGCTCATGCGCGAACGAAAGCCATGCTTGCGAAGTTTGCGTCGGTTGTTGGGCTGAAAGGTGCGCTTCATGGCGCCTCCTACTGGGACAAGCTTCAACAAAGAAGCGCGGATTATGAGAACGAACCTGTGCCAGCGGCACGAGACGAACGTCTTCCACAGGCTAACGGGCGTAGGACCCGTCCCACCGCGACCGACGAAATTTCGCTTATCCACAAGTCCTGCTACGGTCATCTACCCGGGGGAATTCCCCCAAGCGGTCATCCACAGCCTGTGGATTGTGCTGTGGACGAGATAAAAGGAGCACAAAATGAGCAATCACGAGGCGGTGTGGAATGCGACAGCTCAACTTCTTAAAGCACAAGTCTCTGAGGGTGTGTGGTATTCCACCTTCAACGACGTTGTTGCTCTCACAAGTACAGACGAGTCACTTCGTCTTCAAGTTCCTAACGCGCATGTGCGCGACCGAATCGTCACTCGTTACCGGCCACTCGTCATTGATGCACTCGATGAGATCGGCGAAAGCGACCGCGAACTCATCATCGAGATCAGTGATTTGCAGCCTGCTTCTGAGACTGCTCTTGCTGTCATCGAATCACCTGAAACCGCAGCCGTTGCTACAAACCCCAATAACGGCAGGGGTTTGGCAGTAGGTCTTAATCCTCGTTACACCTTCGACAACTTCGTGAAAGGTGCGTCAAACCAGTTCGCACTTGCTGCAGCACTGCGAGTTGCTGAAACTCCAGCACGTTCATACAACCCGCTTTTCATCTACGGACAAGCCGGACTTGGCAAGACTCACCTCTTGCAAGCAATTGGTTGGTATGTACATGCTCATTACGCGCACTACGAAGTTCGTTATGTCTCGACAGAAACTTTCTTGAACGAATACGTCGACGCGATTCGTACAAACACCACCGCTGTCTTCAAAAGGCGCTACCGCGATGTCGATGTTTTGCTCATCGACGACATCCAATTTATGGAAGGCAAAGAAGGGCTCCAGGAGGAGTTTTTCCACACCTTCAACTCGCTCCACGGAGCCAACAAACAGATCGTTATTTCCTCTGACCGGATGCCAGACAACATCCCGACCCTCGAAGATCGTCTCCGCAGTCGATTCCGTTGGGGGCTCATCACTGATATTCAGCCTCCAGATATCGAAACCCGCCTTGCAATCTTGCGTAATAAGGCTGAACGCGACAACACCCCGCTGCCAGCAGACGTTCTTGAGTTCATCGCAACCAATATCACCTCCAACATCCGTGAGTTGGAAGGTGCGCTTATTCGCGTCACCGCCTATGCCAACCTCACCCGCGAGCCCGCCTCTGTAGAGATGGCGCAGCATCAGTTGGCAGACCTTCTCACCGCCACGGCACCAAAGAACCGCACTGACGAAGAGATGTTGGCCGAGATCGCCGAATTCATGGGATTCTCAGTCGAGGCCCTCAAGGGCAAATCCCGCCAGCGTCCGCTTGTGTCTGCCCGCCAAATCGCCATGTACGTCTTTCGAGACATGACCGAGCTCAGCTACCCGGCCATTGCCCGCCTCTTTGGTGGCCGCGATCACACCACCGTCATCCACGCCGTCGACAAAACTCAGCGATTGATGCGCGAAGACAAGCACACGTTTGACCTCGTCACCACCATTACCGCACGGATTAAGAACTCATAAAGCCATGACACACCAGGCTGTGAATCTCGTGGGGATGAACCTGTGTGCCTCTTGGGGACGAATGGGTATAAGTACCACGTCGTCCACACCCTCAGTAACTACACCCGCGCAACCTGTGTTAACCAGTCCTTCGCCGTGCACATGGTCTTTTCAATACCCATATGGCTCAGATGCTCACCGTCCACAATCCACAGCACTTATTACTATTAATAGATATATACATCACATTTCGGCATCTTTAATCGCGCCGTTCTACACTGACAAACTCCGAGTGAAAGTCACAGCATGAAGTTCAGAAGCGAACAAGGAATTCTTGCAGAGGCCTTAGGGGCTCTCGCTCGTATTGCCTCCACTCGAAATGCTGGAACGCCGGCGTTATCCGGAGTCAAGATGAGTCTTGAAGGGGACACGCTCGTCGCGTCAAGTACAGATACAGACATTTCTCTGCAATTTACGTTGCCCGTCGGCGGTGACACCGACGGCCAAGGTCTTGTCAGTGCGCGCATGTTGAACGACATCATTCGAGTAATGCCATCGGGGAAAATAACTGTCGAGTTTGCTGGTGACAACGCAACAATTTCAGCGCAACGGTCACAGTTCACAATTCCTACCCTGAACGCAGTTGAATTTCCCCGTACGCAACCACCATCCGGTGAACCAGTCACCATCGCTTCAAAAGAATTAAAAGATGCACTTGCGCAAGTAGTTCTTGCTGCCAGTAAAGACGCCCAAAAACACAACCTTTCGGCCGTGTTGCTTGCGTCAACCGAGAAAGGCATTCGTCTCGTTGCCACAGACGGCTATCGCTTAGCAATGCGCGACATTGTGGGCACAAGCGCTGCTTCACCTGATTCGTTTTTAATTCCAGCGCCTGCGCTTGTTGAACTATTGCGTTTGCTTGATATGTCAGACGAAATCACAATCCGATTCAATGATCTAGACGCCACATTCCAATCACCAACAATGACTTTGTCTACGCGCTTGATTAACGCTGAATATCCGCCGTATCAAACAATCATTCCGAAGAACAACACCAACCTTGCAACAGTGAACCGAGAAGAGCTTCTTGACGCACTGCGACGTACTCGCGTTCTTGCTTCTGAAATGGCACCAGTTCGTGTGCGCATGTCTTCGGAAGGAATTCGTCTCACCGTTCAACTGACCGACGGCAGCACAAGCGTTGAAGATCTTGATGCACAATTCACTGGTGAAGACGTCACTGTTGCATTCAACTCAGAATATTTGGCAAACGGTGTTGAGGCATGCGCAAGCGAAGAAATCAACATTGCAACCAGCATGCCCAATAAGCCAGCAATTGTAAGCCCTGTTGGCGACGACACATACATTTACCTACTGATGCCCCAACGTCTCTGACGTGACGAGGTCTCATGTTCACGAGCGTAAAGCGGGCCGGTAAATGGTTATCCGTCGCATTGAACTCACAGACTTTCGTATCTACAAACACGCGGTGATTGATTTACACCCGGGTGTCACCGCGGTGATGGGCTTGAATGCTCAAGGGAAAACAAGTCTTGCAGAGGCAATGAGCTACTTGTCAACATTGCAGAGTTTTCGCGGCGTCGCCAATGATGCATTAGTTCGCGAGGGTGTAGACACTGCATATGTACGTGCCTTAGTAGTGCACGACGACGGGCGCGAAATTTTAGTGGAGGCCGAAATCAACCGTGCCGGCCGAAACAAAGTGTTGGTGAATAAACAACGTCTTGCACGAGTGCGCGATTTGTTGGGTGTTGTGCGATGCACGGTGTTTGCACCAACCGATTTGCAATTGGTATATGAAGGACCATCTGTACGTCGTGACATGTTGGATGATGCACTCGTTGCATTAGCTCCGCGTAATGACGCGTTGCGTTTAGAAGTTGATCGCATCATTCGTCAACGCAACGTGTTGTTGAAACAATCAAACGGCCGCATGACTGATGACATTGAGATGACTCTCGATGTGTGGGATGCGCAGTTCGCAGAAAAAGGAACACAGCTTGGTGAAGCGCGCGCGAAACTTGTCGCACGCCTGACACCCTTTGTCAACGAGGCGTACGAGTCACTCGCCCGCGAACCAACGCCAGTTGATGTGGTGTACGAACCAGAATGGCGGCGCATGGGATTAGTCGCCAGCCTCGCGGCTGCCCGCACCGACGACATACGTCGCGGCATGAGCACAGTTGGCCCCCACCGCGACGATGTGGTGCTTCACATCAAAGGCATGCCAGCGAAGTCTCACGCGTCGCAGGGGGAGTGCCGCACCCTCGCCCTCGCTCTGCGGCTCGGAATCCACCGGCTGGTCACAGAAGTGGTCGGTACGGCCCCTCTGTTGGTGCTGGATGACGTTCTCTCCGAATTAGACCCAGGTCGCTGTGAGGCCCTTTTGCAGCATTTGCCCCCCGGCCAGGTGCTGATCACTACGGCAGCCCCATTGCCACCCGCGGCACACCCCGACACCATCATTCGTATTGCAAACGGCACAATCGTGCCATCGGAGCAATGATGAGTTTTTACGAAGAGGACATTCCGCCTGGCAAACCCCCTCGCATGCTTAACGAGGTGCTGGGAAAATTGCTTCGTCGCATGCATGTGTCAGACGAGACGAGTGCTATCGGACTTTTTTCCGGATGGCGGCAAATTGTGGGCGATGCAATTGCCGATCATGCCGTTCCAAAGAGACTCGAAAAACGAGTTCTGGTCGTAGAAGTTGACGACCCTGCATGGGCCACACAATTAAAATTCCTCGAATCTCAACTCATCGCCACATTACGAGACAACGTGGGAGATGAAGTTGAATCTCTTGAGATTCGAGTGCGTCGTTCCCGCTAACAGCACCCCCTAATTGGTAGGATATTTGAGCCATGGTTGCACCTAAAAAAGCCTCGTCTAACAACCCCTCAGCCGATTACGGCGCTAAAGATATTCAGGTTCTGGAAGGCTTAGACCCCGTACGCAAACGCCCCGGTATGTACATCGGGTCAACGGGTCTTGCTGGTCTTCACCACCTGATTTGGGAAGTCGTCGACAACTCAGTCGACGAGGCCATGGCCGGGTTCTGTGATCGTGTCGGCATCACAATTTTGGCCGACGGGGGATGCAAAGTTGATGACAACGGCCGTGGTATTCCTGTCGATCCGTATCCATCTGGACCACATAAGGGTAAGAGCGCAGCAGAAATTGTTCTCACCGTTTTGCATGCTGGTGGAAAGTTCGGCGGTGAGGGTTACAAGGTCTCGGGCGGACTCCACGGTGTGGGCGTCAGCGTTGTGAACGCCTTGTCTAGCAAGGTTTTACTGGAAATTGACCGTGGCGGCAATCGCTACACCATGCAGTTCGTTGACGGCGGAAAACTCAAGGGCAAGTTAGAAAAAACTGGTTCCACTCCGGCCCGCGGGCGTAAGACCGGCACATCAGTCACGTTTTATCCAGACCCAACAATTTTCGCATCTGAAGGCACAGAGTTTGTTGCCCGAACCGTCATGGATCGTTTGCAGACCATGGCTTTTCTTAACAAGAACCTTGAAGTTGTTTTCACTGATGAACGCGCCAGTCGCGAACAAACAGTCACGTTCCAATACAAGGGCGGCATCGTTGACTTCGTGAAGCACCTCAACCATTCGAAAGAGCCGTTGTTCGCCAAAGTTGCTGCATTCGAAGATGAAGACGAAGAAGAAGGCATGCAGCTTGATATCGCCATGCAGTGGAACAACGGATATTACGAAGGCATCCACGGATACGCCAACGGCATTTCCACCACCGAAGGCGGAATGCACGTCGAAGGTTTCAAAACTGCGCTGACATCTGTCATCAACAAGTACGCACGCGACAAAAACGTTCTGAAAGAAAAAGACGACAACCTTCTTGGTGAAGACATTCGTGAAGGAATTACTGCCATCATCGCGGTGAAACTGCGTGAACCACAGTTCGAAGGCCAGACCAAAGCCAAGCTGGGTAACGTCCCCATGCGTTCATTCGTACAGAAGTCCACTAACAAATACTTGGCTGAGTGGCTTGAAGAGAACCCCACTGAAGCAAACCGCGTTGTGAAAAAAGCGGTGTCTGCTGCGCAGGCTCGTTTGGCCGCAAAAAATGCTCGTAACGCAGTGCGTCGAAAGACCGCACTTACCGGTGCTGGTATGCCAGACAAGTTGAAAGACTGCTCAAGCGGCAAACCTGAAGAGAGTGAACTCTTCATCGTGGAAGGTGATTCAGCTGGCGGTACCGCGGTTGATGCACGCGATCCTCGTACGCAAGCAATCTTGCCGATCCGTGGGAAAATTTTGAACGTTGAACGGGCTCGTCTGGACAAAATGCTCAACAACAACGAAATTCGTGCACTCATTACCGCTATTGGCGGCGGTGTTGGCGAAGAATTCGATGCTTCGAAAGCGCGCTATCACAAGATCATCGCGCTTGCAGACGCTGATGTTGACGGCAGCCACATTCGTACATTGCTTCTTACATTTTTCTATCGCCAAATGAAACCAATGGTTGAAGCTGGCTACATCTACATTGCACAACCACCGTTGTATTCAACGGAAGTTGGCAAAGAGAAGGTGTATCTGAAAGACGATCAAGCAAAGGCTGCGTTCCTTGCGGAAAAACCCGGACATAAAAAAGAATTCCAACGCCTCAAGGGTCTTGGTGAAATGGACTGGGAAGAATTGAAGAGCACCACCATGGATTCCATGACACGCACACTGTTGCAAGTCACCGTGGAAGAAGCAGCAATTGCAGACGAAACAGTCAGCGTGCTCATGGG
>CAMDVC010000023.1 GCA_945878785.1 Bifidobacterium breve
TTAGGTGACTCCGTAGACCTTGTCCTTGACGGTGGATCATGTGCTATCGGAATCGAATCGACGATCGTCGAATGCACAAGTTCTACATTGCAAATTCTTCGCCCAGGAAAAATATCGGCATTAGACATAGCTGAAATTACAGGTCTTTCCATTTCAGATATGGATGGCCCCTCGCGAGCGCCGGGAATGCTGATCGCTCATTACGCACCAAATGCTCGTGTTGAATTGTGTTATTCCATCAGCGAGGCTGAAGAGCGACGCATTGTGTACAGCAGTAACGGTATCTTGTCTGATGTCTTGCACTATGAGGACATGACGACGTACGCACTCAGTCTGTATGACCGCTTGCGAAGTTCAGATCTGCGTGGGTGCAACGTTGTCTTAGCCGTGCTGCCTCCCGATATGGGGTTAGGTATTGCAATACGCGATCGACTTTCGAAGGCTGCTGCATCGAACTAGTTCGGCCATTCAATAGCGTTGAGATTCGCGACCAAATAGTCCCTCACCTCTTCTATTGAAATCCCCTCAGCTGAACTTTCAGTACCGACGAGAAGTGAAACAGTGGTTGCTCCCGCCTCTGGCACTAGGTCACACCGGCACCAGCCATTAAGAGCTCCTGCCACATCCGAGTCATGAAGAGAAAACTCCAATTGGTACGGAGGTTCTTCATATGAAATTGCACCACTGATTCCGGCGACGATTAGCAAAGCTTCAAAACACTCTGCTGGAAGCACATCAACTGTGAAACTTGAAACATCTCTTTCTCGACGCACTAGTACAGGAGAAACCGCCTGTGAAACTTTCGAAACCCCAACAAGTTTTAGAGCAATCCGCAAAGCTTCGTTGAGTTCCTGCATTGCCGCGTCTGACCCGCCTGCATCTGGGTGCATTGTGCGAGCTTTCTCACGCCACGCTCGGCGAATCTCTTGAGGAGTGGCTGTGCGATCAATTGCTAACAACAGAAATGGGTCAGCAAAAGCCATGCGTTATCTTAACGGCCTATGAAATTCGGAGGGCGTTTCTCGATAAACGCCGCGACGCCTTCCTTAAAATCTTTCGTACGGAAAAGCGGTAGCAATTGAAGAAATACATGATGCACATTCTGCTCAAACGTTTCAGTTTCTGCGGCCCGCATCATTCTCTTGATTGCACGTACTGCCAGCGGTGCGTTAGACGCAATCTCGCCTGCCATGTCCATGACATGATCCATCAACTCGTCAGCAGGCACAACTTTGTTAACCAGTCCCATTGCGAGACATTCATCGGCCATCAAGGTGCGACCAGTGAAAGCAATTTCGGCTGCTCGGGCATAGCCAACCATTCGCGGGAGCAACCATGTGCCTCCGCTCTCTGGCAATATCCCACGCTTAGCAAATCCAGGCGCCATTTTTGCAGTGTCTGCGGCTATGCGAATGTCGCAACCAAGAGCAATGTCAAGACCGTAACCCGCAGCGCCGCCGTTTAAGGCACAGATAACGGGCGTGTCTATGCCGTGCAGAACAATCGGTGGAGCTTCACGAAGATCAAACTCAGCCATATTTGCTCCAGTGTCATCTAACACTCCGAGCGACTCCGTCTTACCTGCTTGCGACCCAAGGTCAAGACCAGCACAGAAGGCGCGCCCGGCGCCTGTGAGCACGATGCAGCGAACGTCAGTGTTGCGGTCTGCTTCAAGAAGCTTCTTTGAGAGCAAATCGAGCATGACACCTGAAATTGTGTTCATCCGACCAGGTGCATTCAGGGTGATCAGGGCGATTCGATCGGATATTTCGAGGAGGACTTCATCTTCTTTGCTCATATCAACAAAGATAACAACTATGGAATCTCAGAAATCAGTTGGGTCCACAGACTCAACAAGCGTCCCGCAGCCCACTCTCGATGGCTCTATTGGTGATGGTTGCAGGGTTCTGCTTATCCGTCACGGACGATCCGCAGACATAATCCCTGGGTCCGCTGAAAGCGCAGACCCTCCGTTGCACGAAATCGGCCAGAAGCAAGCCATTGCAGTTGCTGCGCGTCTGTCTGGTTCACGAATAGATGCCGTGTACACAAGTCATCTTTTGCGAGCTCTGCATACCGCTGAGGCCATAGCTTCTCATCACAACCTGGAGGTTGGAGTCTTTGAAGACCTGGAAGAAGTTCGTCTCGGTGATTGGAGTCACGGTGAATTTCGCAGACGCGCTGCTACGGGAGATCCCGAATATGTCGAGTGGGTAAAACGTGGAACATGGGATGGGATACCAAATGCCGAGGGTGATCAAAATTTTCGATCAAGAGTTTCAACCCGAATCAACTCTTTAGCCGCGAAACATGACGGAGGATGTATTGCCGTTGTTTGTCATGGTGGTGTCATCAATGCATATTTGGCAAACATGCTCAACACTCAAAGATCTCTATGGATGATGGTTGAGAACACAAGCATTACAACAGTCAAACTCAGCGCTACTCCAAGTGTTTTGACACTGAACGATTGCAATCATCTTTACGATCTTCTTCTTCAGTAGCTCGTTAGATTCATGTTCCACGAGACGGCGAGATAGCAAGATTGCACACTGCGAACCACAAAGCCGTAGCTCCGACAATATGAACTGCAACCAGCGCAACCGGAACGCCCGTGTAATATTGGGCATAACCGATTGCGCCCTGAAATACAGCAGCGAATAGCAACGCTTGAATCGCATCGCGAGTATTGGCGTCGCCATTCACCTGTTTGGCTCTGACCGCCAAATAAATGATCAGTGCAACGGCGACGAGCACACTCACGCTGTGCACGCGCGCAACACTTGTTAATGCAAAACCTAAGCGCACAGCATTTTCGTCACCTGCATGAGGTCCAGTCGCAGTGACAACAGTGCCAGTCACGAGGGCTAATGAACTACTGCCCACAACCATCCGAATGGCGGTGACGAGACCGGGAGGTCCCGATCGAAAATACGTGTCAGGTTCATGACCTGAACGACGGAAAAGTACGAAGGCGTTGGCAACCAACACCAGAGAAACCAAAAAATGCGCCATGTTTGCGTACGGGTTCAATCCGGTAAGAACCACGATTCCGCCGATAACAATTTGAATCAAAACACCAACTACTAGTCCCCAGGCAAGAAGAACTAAATCTTTTCTCCGAGGTGTCCGAAAATATCCAAGTAACACCGCAGCAATGACACTGAATGACACAACACCGGTGAACAGACGGTTCGCTTGCTCAATCAGTGTGTGGCCTGTTGATACATCAATGAACTTGGTTGTGCTGCACCGCGGCCAGTCCGCACAGCCAAGACCTGAGCCTGTTAAACGGACCAAGGCTCCGGTGAAAATAATGACCGAAAGCGACCCAAGGGCCGTACCAAGAACTGCTCTGAACGTCCTCTGAGAAACGGTAAACACGTTCACTACTGTACGACAGCAATGTCACGGCTCTCCGTCTGGCTTTGGTAGTTCAATAGTGGCTACGGTCACAGTCATGATCACTTCTTTCGACGACTACCCGATACATCAAACCTCTGAACCAATTGCCCACACAGACTCTGGCGACCCTGGTGCCTATGACCGTTATTTCTTCAACGGATATTCCCGAGATGGAAAACTCTTCTTTGCAGCCGCCATGGGCTTGTATCCGAACCGTCACGTAATAGACGCATCATTTAGCGTTGTTCAAAATGGAGAACAAGTAAACGTTCATGCATCAGGTCGCGCACCAGTCGACCGTATGGAGTGCAACGTTGTGGGACCAATCAAAGTTGACGTCATTGTGCCGATGAAAAAGCATCGCATCACCGTTGACGCACCAGAACATGCAATCCGTGCAGTCATCACATATGAAGCATCATCATTACCGTACGAAGAACCGCCGTTTCTTGTCCGCGCAGGCAACCGAAAAGTAATGAGTTACACACGCCTTACTCAATTAGGAACGTGGACTGGCTGGATTGAAGTAGATGGTGTCCGTACAGATCTCGCACCAGGAGACATCGTTGGCTCACGAGACAGATCTTGGGGGGTACGCGGTGTTGGCGAACGCATTCAACTGGGAGCACCCTTCAATCTGGCACCCCAGTTTTATTGGCTATGGGCTCCGGTCTGGTTCGACGGATTTGGAACAGTATTTGATGTCAACGAGTACGCCGATGGGCAACGTTGGCATGAGTCAGGTGCAATGTTGATTGGATCAGACACCATCAAGCATGCGCATTCTGTTTCGTACGATTATTCCTGGGAACACGGCACACGCCGTGCAGAAAAGTTTCAACTTAAGTACGAATTTGCAAAAGATTCCGCAGAATTGGTCTTCACTCCACTTGTACATTTTCAAATGAACGGACTCGGCTATCTGCATCCTGAATGGAATCACGGAAATTGGAAGGGCGAATCCGTCACAGGCGGAGACAGATTTACAGTTCCCGTAGAAGATCCTCTGTTAATGCACAATCTCCACACCCAAACATTGAGTTCTGTTTCATGCACGTTGTCTGACGGAAGCGTACAAAACGGCATTGGAATTCTGGAAACACTAGTTCTTGGTCCTCACGAACCCTCCGGTTTCTCCGGCATTAGTGATGGGTATTCAAAGCCTTAGCCGTGCTTCACGGACATAGCTCCGTCCACAACAATTGCTGCACCATTCACGAACGACGATGCGGGCAAGCAGAGGTTGAGAGTCATGTGGGCAACTTCTTCTGGAGTTCCATAGCGCCGAAGCGGAACTTTTCTTTTCGCGTATTTCTCTTTTGCTTCGTCATTGATGCCGGCCGTCATCGCCGTGTCAATTGGACCCGGGCAAATTGCATTAACTGTTATGTTGTGGCGCCCTAGTTCCACAGCGAAACTTTTTGTGAGCCCGATCACTGCGTGTTTGGACGCCGTGTACGCAGATATTCCACCCGTAGCCACTATTGCTTCGGTGGATGCAATATTTACTATGCGCCCACCGTGTGGTGCATTCAAGAGATACGAAAGACAAGCCCGGATCAGGTGGGCGTGAGCAGTGACATTTATTGCGACTGTGTTATCCCAGTTGCTCAAAAATGTCTCGTCATCAGAAAAGACTGACGACACGAGACTCACTCCAGCGTTGTTAACAAGGACATCAATACCGCCCCAGGCCTCCACGATTGTCCGCACTATCCCCTGACGGTCAGAAGGGTTCGAGACGTCCCCGCTGCATCCACGAGCAACATCAGGCCCATGAGCCTCCACGATTTCCTGAACCACTTCCAGAACTCGTTCAGGATCCCTATCGACCACGAGCACATGGGCGCCTTCGTCGGCAAAAAGGTGCGCTGTTGCTCGACCCATGCCACTTCCGGCTCCAGTAACGACAACTCGAGCGCCCGTGACACTCCTCGACAACGTGCTCAATCTCATAATTCTCCTTTTGGGAACCAATAGGCCCTTAAAACCATGTTCTCACAGCATTTCACCCGTATTTGGTGATGCAAACTCGGTTTTTACCATCACTTTCCGTGATTGAGCCATCACCGACACCACTATGGGTGGTTATATAAACATTTTCTGTGAGAAATTCCTCAAGTTCTGCTCAAACCTGCCGATCCCTATTGCGGATCAAAAACAGGGAGCAGACAGATGTCTCACAACCACTCACATTTCGTCAATCGCATTATCGTTGCAACAGCAGTCGTTGCCATAGGTCTCGTGATGGCCCCAACAGGTGCCCACGCTTCGACTGGCGTCCTAGCTTCATCTTCAGCCACAGCAAAAACGGCTCCTGGTCAACCGGTATTCGGCGACAAGGGCCCACACGTCGTTGCAGTACAGACAGCGATCATGCGCAATGGATTCACACTGACTGGCGGAGCTACAGGTGTTTTCAACAAAGCCACTAAGCGCGCACTGACGTCGTTTCAAAAAGTTGTGGGTCTCAAGGCAACTGGCGTCGTTGATACGGCTACCGCAAAGGTGCTGAAAGTTGCCGCCGCGAGTACCACTACTGTTCAAGCGACAACTACAACTGTTGCCGAAACAACTACTACTGTCGCCGCCCCCACAACAACCACTCCGGCCATCGTCTACCCACTGACAACTTCAACTCTTCCAGTTCGTGGCGCCAAAGGCGACGCAGTGGTAGCACTACAAAAGGCACTGAAAGCAGCCGGCTTGGATGTAAAGGGCGGCATCGATGGCGCATTTGGTTCAGGTACTACGTCAACGATCTCTTTATTTCAGACAAACAAGGGTCTAACAGTTACTGGCGTTTTGGACATTCCGACAGCCGTTGCTCTCGCATTGGTCGCTCCAATTGCTGCGCCTGCAGCAGCAGCAGTCAGCGTCGCAAGCACGTCATCTCTGCTTAATCCATCATCTCTTCCAGTTCGCGGAAACCGTGGCGACTCTGTTCGTACCTTGCAAAATGCACTGATCAAGGCTGGTATCGAAGTGAAAGGTGGAGCTGATGGTGTTTTCGGCGGAGCAACATTTGTCGCTCTTCAGAAATACCAAACAGTTAATGCTCTGACAGTCACTGGAACCCTCACAACACAGACGGCCGTCAAGCTGGGTCTCGTCGCGCCACCAGCTGTTGCTATCTCTGTGTTTCCTGTTCAAGGTCCTTGCAGTTACGAGAACACTTGGCATGCACCGCGCGGTACTGATCGCAAGCATCTCGGAGTAGACATCCTTGCTAAGGAGGGAAATCTTGTTTATGCCGTTGCAGACGGAACGATTACCAAGCTCTACACAGTCGGCACGGACAAGCTAGCCGGCAATGGTGTGCGTCTCACCATGCCTGACGGCACGTACTTTTTTTACGGTCACATGCAGAAGATTGCAGACGGAATCACCGTTGGTACAAAAGTCAAGGCTGGACAAGTCGTTGGCTACAACGGAAAAACTGGTGCAACAAACACCCCGCACCTTCACATTGAAGTACATCCTCTTGGAGGCGCAGCTATCGACCCAACACCAATAATGGCTGCGGTTGATGCTTGCAGCGTTACAACACCACTCCCAGTACCTGCAGCGTAAATAAAACGTCTTCGTTCTCTTTCTTGTCACATGATCCAGTGCTGAGAAAGAGAACGTTGATGTGTGAGCCTATGGACGCACTTCGTAGAAGGCATTCACCGAGTGATCAACATCAAGCTTTCTAAATTGTGTGAATCCGGCTTGGCGCGCCATTGACTCAGCTCGAGACGCTGACAAACCTAGAGTCCCGAGGCCTTCGCCACCAGCCTCCGACATAGCAGAGGACATGCAACTCAGCACGCTGATTCCATAAAGCAAGGAAGCCATTGGGTTCTTTGTGACGTTCAGTTCGAGAGTCTCATGCGCCTTGATATCTACCAACAACCAGGTGCCGTCATTCTTTAAAGCCTTTCGAATCGTCTTCATCATTTCGGTGGGTTGAGTCATGTCATGGATGCAGTCAAATGTGCAAATAAGGTCATAACTGTGATCATCTGCAATTGGATGCTCTCGAGGATCGAAGAACGACACGTTGTGAGCTCCAGACTCAGACTTTCGTTCTTCTGCTCGCTCAAGAGCGAACCTTGAAATATCAAAACCTTCGATAATGCTGTTTGGGAAGGTTGAACCCATCAACAATGCGGCGCCGCCCGAACCACAACCAATGTCAGCAACGCGAACACCAGAAGACAGTTTTTCTATCATTCCGTCAAGTGCAGGTAACACCATTGGTATCAAGAAATTTTGATTCCATGGTTCGAAACTGCGTTCAATACCCACAGCACCTTCTGGACCATGCGAGTCATAGTCATGTCCGACACCAGTGCGAAACGCTTCAGGCATTGCGTTAAGCGCACCCATAGTTTGCGGAAGCCTGTGGAACATTCCCATTCCATAAGCGGGATGATTTGGAGTCGCTAAAACTGCAACTCCTTCCGGTGACAGGTGAAAGATCGGATGATGAACAGATAGATCAGCACATGTAACTATGCGCGCTGCTACTTGATTATGTAACCACTCACGCACCCAACGTTCATGCAAACCTGCCTTAGCAGCCAGCGATTCAGATGTATCACCATCAATTGATGATGCCATTACCTCATACAGCCCAAGACGATCACCGAGATGAATCATTCCGGCCGTTACAGCGCCTTCAAGTTTACTAAAGATGCCAAAAGAGAACATCTTTAGAGCGTCTGGATCAAGTGGCCGCTGTTGTGTCATATGTCAAATCGTACGACAAAGAATTTGCCCGCCTGTTACTCAGTAGGTACGCAGATCCCTCGGTAAATGTTCGTTTCCTGACAACAGGCTAAGACCAAAAGTCATACCATCACCTATCTCAAAGACCTCTAAACGATTCACAGTCGCATGACCAATGACAAGCCTTTCCCATTCCCACGGAGTCGGAGGAAAACCAAGCATATGACAGATACTGACGCTGCTTGTGCCCGCATGGGCCACAAGCAGCACACGTATGTCAGGGCGAAATGCAGATGTCTTTTTCCAGACTGGCAAATTGGTCTCTGCACGGACAAGGCCATGCTCTTCTAGAAAAAGACTGGTTCCAACGTTGATGCGTCCAACAAAGTCGGATACTGCTTCTCCGCCATCTAGACCGTTCCAACGCTCATGAGAAGGTTTAGCTTTCTCGGATTTGTAAGCCTCAATGGCCTTTTCTTCTGGGGTTCCGTGCCAGATTGGGTTACGAATCTCCTCTAACCACGGCGCAATCACAAGCGGCATCTGTAATGACTCAAGTATCGGAGCTGCCGTTTGTTGCGTTCGAACCAGTGGGGATACCAACACCGCATCGAAACTTTCTGTCGTTGCCCATTTCCCTAACAAGGCGGCTTGTTCGTGACCGCGAAGCGTCAGAGGAGGATTATCAACATTTAATCTGTCTTTGACCCACTCAGGTTCTGCATGACGAACAAAAACTATTTCCATTTATTTGATTGTAGAACTCTGCGACATCCGGATACCGCCATTATTCAGGAACAGAGAAATCTATACCGCATGCATCAAATGCACGCTGAAATTGTCGTTGATACTGGGCATTGTTGGTCTCAGGGCCACTCACATCATAAATATTGGATAACGCTGTTCCAAGGCATGCCGCTTCGGTCTCAGAGACAGTAAGACCGAACTGATTCGCAATCATCTTTCCAATAACTGATAACTCCGATATGTCACTTACTGAATTCGTCGTGGGATCAGTAGCAGTTGGGCTCGGAATCGGGTTCATCGGCAAAGTCACTTCACCTTCAGTTGGGGGCGCAACGGAGGAAGGCATGCCGCAACGCTTCACCAGCTCGGCCTCCACCGCATTGGCTTGTCGTAGGGTCAATTCTGAACCTAGATCAACAGCTGCCTCGACGGCTTCTGCAATGTTTAACGCTCTATTGACATCCCATTCAACTGTGTCCATCGCGGTGATGAATGCAGAAATCTTTGTTGCGGTTGCGGTTGCCTCTGCAGACACAGAGTCGTCTGACACTGCACTAACAGTTCTTTCATACGCAGATTTTGATTCGGAACGTAATTGGGCATAACGATCTTCAGAAAAATTATCTAGACCTTGCGAGAAACCAGCAACATAATCAGAAATGGAAATGTTCGAGCCACATAAAGATTCCGAGTTAGTAGAGCAAGAGCCAAGGACGCAAAGCAAACTAGCCACCGACAGCAGAGTCCATCGGGAAACAGATTGAGAACTCCACATGTCTCTATTCTGCCAGTACCACGCGAGACATAGCAGCCATCTACAGTTTGACAATGAGCAAAATCGACGCAGCCAACGCGATACTACGAATTTCGGTAGGTGCTTCAATCGCGTATCACGGAATCAACAAGGCAAAAGGTATCGCTGGTACGGCGTCATGGTTCGGGAGTATTGGAATGAAATGGCCCAAGCAACAAGCAATCCTTGCCTCTTCAACTGAGATTATCGCTGGTGTTCTATTGATTCTTGGATTAGCAACCCCGCTGTCATGTATGGCAGTCGTAGCGCTCATGTCTGTTGCAATAATCACTGTCCACGCACGCGTTGGCTACTTCATTTTTTTGCCAAATGGAGGATGGGAATACTGCGCTTCGATCATCGCGGTGACTACAGCTATCGCCGTCTCTGGTCCTGGGTCCTGGTCGATAGACAATGCTTGGGGTATCAATCAAACGGTTGGTCTCATCGCCCTTCCTGTGGGCGTAGTTTCTGCACTGTGCCATTTGGCGCTCTGCTGGCGCCCACAAACGAACACTCCTTCGGCATAGCATTCAAGTCGTGTTTCTCAAGACATTTACTCGCGTTCTTTTGACAGCTATCTGTCTTCTGATAGCCGGAATGTGGGTGTACGCATTCGGTTTTGCGCCTCGAGAGAGTTTCAACAAAATCAATGACGCTGCATGGCAAGCCAGAGCTCAAGCTCATTGCAAAGTTGCCGAAGATATTCGATTCTCGTTTCAAGATCTCACACCTATGAAAGTCGATGATTCTTCTGCGCTTAAAACAAAAGGTAAATTGGTCGAAGCAGCTACGGACGCACTAGAAAATGCAATAAATTTGATTGCGGCTGATAAACCTGCTGACGCCAAAGGACAAGAATTGGTGCCGAGATGGATTGCCGACTACCGCACGTACATCGCAGATCGGCGTACATTTGCAAAAGTTCTACAGAGTGCTCTTACTCGTCCTTTCTTTGCCGAAAGTGAAGTTGAAGGTGTTCCCATCAGCGAGCGGATAAGCAAGTTTGCGCGTGAGAACAATATGAAGACGTGTCAGACTCCGTACGACCTGTCGGTCTAGTCGACAGTCACCCAACCCAATTCAGTGTCATATCTACGCACGACGCGCGCAGGAGAACCAACGGCAACGGAGTAGTCAGGAATATCGCGCGTCACCACAGCATTCGCACCGATCACGACGTGTTTCCCAATTGTGACCCCGGGCAGCACAACTGTTCCGTGTCCGAGCCATGAGCCATCTCCGATTACAACAGCGCGTTCAGGTTGTGACTGTTGCGAAATAGGCCGAGAAACATCTTCATACCCATGATTCTGATCAGTGATATACACGTGGTGTCCAGTCCAGACGTCATCTCCAATCGTGATCGAATAATGTCCAACAATGCCACTGCCTCGACCTATGAGGCAACGGTCGCCAATTGACACGACAATCTCAGAGATACATTTCTGGCCCGGCACCATTCCTGCTGACAAAGCAACATCAGGCCCAATCAAAGTGTCATGACCAATTGAGATATATTGCTCATTGAAGATTGTGGTCGGCTTCCACATGATCATGCTGCGATCGCCGAATGCGGCAAAGCGTTTTCCCCTCGAATCTGTGCCACTCGTTGAAGCCCAGAACGACAGTCGCCTGTTTAGGTCAACATAAATACGACCAACCAGCTGTCCCAACATAATCAACACGCTAGTGAACGAATCAGACGCAACAGGTACCGTATTGCCATGCAGAAACAGCTTCACACCATTGCAACCGACAAGGGAACCCTCACCGGACTCATCTCGCCGAATGGGAGTTGTGAATTTCTTGGTATCCCCTTTGCTACCGCACATCGATTAGAAAATCCTGTGGACATCTCTTCTTGGGATGACAACTATCTGGCAACCGCTTACGGCCCTATTTGCCCGCAGACTCCCGGAATGCTCGAGTTGGCTCTCAATATGGATGCATCACAAATGAAAGAAGATTGCCTCAACCTCAATGTATTTACGCCTAGAACTCCTACAGAGGGAATGGCACTTCCAGTTTTGGTGTGGATTCACGGTGGTGCTTACACGAACGGGTCGGGCTCGGTCGCCTGGTATCACGGAGCATCTCTAGCGTCACGAGAAACCATTGTCGTCACCATTAACTATCGCCTCGGACCATTAGGTTTCCTCGGAGACGGTAACTACGGAATACTCGACATGTTGTCCGCGCTTCGTTGGGTGCAGCGAAATATCTCAGTATTCGGCGGCGACGAAAAGAACGTCACGATTTTTGGAGAATCTGCGGGAGGGTCCGCAGTAGTTTCCTTGCTTGCGTGTCCCGAGATAAATGGCCTTGCACATAAAGCGTGGGCCATGAGTCCGTCACTCGGACAGCTACGCGACCAACCTCGAGCACTCGAGCTGCAGAAGCAATTCATAGAAATTGCGGGACTCTCATCATTTGATGAAGTTAAGTCAATGTCGGTGGAGAACATTCTCGCATCACAGCAGAAACAGATGGTGTTGCCAACGAAGGCTTTTGATTTCTATTCGCCAACAGCCGGCGGTGCCGCAATCGGGAAAGGCATATTGGCTTTAGCTGCGCGCTCACCGATTCCACTTGTAGTGGGCACTAACAGGGATGAGAACAAACTTTGGTCGGCTTTCGATGAGTCCATCATTAATGCGGACATCTCTCGATGGGAGGAGTACACGGAAGAAATATTTGGAGTACGAGCACAGCAGGCACGAGACACGTACCAAGCACTTCGCCCAGACGAATCTGTCGGAGGCTTGATGTCGGCCGTCAGCACAGATACTGGATTTCGGCAACCAGCTCAGCGCTTATGTGAATCTCGTGTAGGAAATAACACACCGACATGGATGTATTGGTTCACATGGCCAACTCCTGCCTTTGGCGGCATGGTTGGTTGTTGTCATGCTCTTGATATCCCGTTCGCTTTTGACAATCTTGACGCAGAGGGTGTTCAGATGATGACAGGAGAAGGCGTTGAGCGCGCGGCTATAGCCGACAGGTTTGCTTCAGAAATCGTCGCGTTTGCCACACATGGGCACCCAAGTTGGAGTCAATTCAACGCCGATGACCGCCCGACATTAGTGATTGACATGGACACACAGTTGGCTCATGACCCAGAGCGCGAAATACGTGTCCTTTACTCATAGGTAACAAGCAGTTCAGTCCGCGAATTGGCTGATCTCCCATAGCCTTGATGGGTCAAGGAGAGTCCTGAAATGTCGAGTTCCCGAAACAAGGTCATCGTGCCACACTTAATCGAGCGTAAAAATGCGTCAGAAGCACTGACGATGGTCACTGCGTATGATTCGACGTTTGCATCAATTGTCGATGAAGCTGGGGTCGACCTGATCCTTGTAGGCGACTCTGTCGCCACCGTTATGCAAGGCCAGAAAACGACCCTGGGCGTATCTATGGATCACATGGAGTACCACGTACAGATGGTGGCATCCGTAAAACCGAAGGCCCTGATAGTCGGAGATATGCCATTTGGCTCTTATCAGTCCTCTGTTCGCGATGCGGTCAACAATGCAGTCCGATTGATTAAGGCCGGAGCTGAGATTGTAAAACTTGAAGGCGGTGTACACGTCCGAGAAGCGATTGAGGCAATTGTGCGCGCCGATATTCCTGTGATGGGACATATTGGGTTAACTCCACAGAGTTATCACCGCATGGGCGGCAACAAGGTACAGGGACGCACGGACGGTGCGCAGGCTGGCAGCAGAGAGCGCATCTATAAAGACGCACGTGCAGTGGAAGAAGCTGGAGTGTGTGCGTTTGTTATTGAAGCTGTACCAGCAGATCTGGCTACGCAAATCACCACAGCGGTGGGTGTCCCGACTATTGGCATCGGGGCAGGAGTGAATTGTGACGGACAAGTTCTCGTCTTGCATGATCTTCTTGGTCTGTCAGAGCGGTCATTTACATTTGCCAAGGCGTACAGCGATCTTCGTCAAATATCTCTGAAGGCAGTTGCAGAATACGTGTCCGATGTTCAATCACGACGTTTTCCAGACCCCTCCAATGGTTTTTGACCACCATGAAAATAATTACTTCTGTTGCCGAGATGCAGGAATGGTCATCAGCTGAACGTTCGGCTGGAAACTCCGTCGGCTTCGTGCCCACTATGGGAGCGCTCCACGAAGGCCACGCGAAACTTTTCTCTGAAAGCGTTACAAGAAACCAAAGAACCGTTGTCTCGATATTTGTGAACTCACTGCAATTTGACGATGCCTCTGATCTTGAGGCTTATCCGCGTCAACTTGAACAGGACTGCGTGATTGCAGAACGTGAGAATGTCCATGTGTTGTTCGTACCCAACCATAAGGAGATGTACCCGGACGGTTTCACTTCAATTATTTCAACTGGATCTATTGCCTCGCACATGGAAGGATTACACAGACCTGGTCATTTTGACGGAGTGGCAACAGTTGTAGTCAAACTCCTGAATGCAGTTGCCCCTACTGTTTCATATTTCGGAGAAAAGGACTTTCAACAGGTTGCTGTTATTCGACAAGTCGTGCGTGACCTCAACATTCCTTGCGAAATTGCAAGTGTAACTACCGTGCGAGACAAGTCCGGTCTTGCTCTGTCCAGCCGCAACATGCGACTGACAGCAGAACATCTAGGTCAAGCGCCCCAGATTTTCATTCTTCTTTCTCAAATAGCCGAACAATGCCGTACTCACGAGACCTCTTCTGCCGCAATGAAGAATCGATTCAATACAGAACTTCCTGCCGTAACCGCAGCAACAGTTGAATATGTGGAAATAGTAGACTCGAATACATTGCGGCCGGCACAGATAGCGACGAATGGCACCACCATCTGTGTTGCCGTGTGGTTTGGTGACGTGAGATTGATCGACAACGTCAGCATCTAATCACCGCCTAATCTTGCGTCATGGAGAAAGCTTTTGC
>CAMDVC010000024.1 GCA_945878785.1 Bifidobacterium breve
TCACCACACCCATATGCACGAATAGCTTCTATTGACGTATCTGCTGCTTGGAAGATTGCGGGAGTTGAATGCGTCATAACTGCTGACGATGTACCCGGGCAATTGACCTACGGACTCATCAGTGAAGACCAACCAGTATTCGCCAAAGAAGTTGTGCGTTACATGGGAGAGCCTGTAGCAGCAGTCGCTGCGGACCATCCCGAGACATGCCGTAGAGCCCTTGCTTCTATCAAAGTGGTGTACGAAGTACTCACACCATTAACGAACCCAGAGCATGCAATCGACGGTACACATGAACCTATTCACCCAGACGGGAATGTCATTAGACGACAACGCATCGTTCACGGAGACGTGAGTGCGACTGCACCAATAGTTGTAGAGGGAACATACGACATTGGTATGCAAGACCAAGCCTTTCTCGGTACCGAATCTGCACTCGCACTCCCCGACCATGATGGAGCAGGAATAGAAGTCTTCGTAGCGACACAGTGGCTTCACGAGGATCGCAAGCAAATGGCAAAATGTTTAGGACTTCCCGAAGAGAAAGTGCGATTAGTCCTCGGCGGAGTCGGTGGCGCGTTCGGTGCGCGCGAAGACATTAGTTTGCAGGTGCACACCGCTCTCTTGGCACTGCGAACTAGTCGTCCGGTGAAGATGCAGTACGGACGTGAGGAAAGCTTCTTTGGACATGTTCATCGTCATCCTGCACAAATCTGGATGCGGCACCATGCAAATACAGATGGACGAATAGTAAAGATTGAAGCCCGTTTCGTGTTTGATGGTGGAGCCTATTCCTCTACATCTTCCGCCGTTCTGATCAACGGCGTTACTCACACACAAGGTCCGTACCAATGCCCCAACGCCATTGTTGACGGGTACGCCGTTCGAACCAACAACCCTCCGTGTGGAGCGATGCGCGGTTTCGGTGTTGTGCAGGCATGCTTTGCGCACGAAGGCCAGATGGACAAACTTGCTGCGGCCACTGGTATCGATGAAGTCGAGATACGTCTTCGAAATATCATTCACACCGGTGACACGATGATTACTGGCCAGATTTTGGAAAGCGTTGCTCCGCTAGAGCGTTGCATACGCGAAACAGATGCAATGCCGTTGCCAACCGAAATGGGATCCCATCCGCATGAACTGGATCTTCCTGGTGGCTCAGGCCGCACAGCAGACCGCAGAAATATCGTTCGTGGAATTGGCTGGGGCGTCAGTATGAAGAACCTTATGTACAGCGAAGGCTTTGACGACTACTCAACAGCACGTTGCACTCTTACTAATGGTTCCGTTGAATTGAAATTTGCAACAAGTGAAGTCGGCCAGGGATTTGTCACGCTTGCTCCCCAGATTGCGCGATCAGTACTGGGCGTTGACGACGTTACGTACGACACCATTGATACCCAAATTGGATCCGCAGGTTCTACATCGGCCTCTCGTCAAACATGGATGAGTGGCGGCGCAGTCGACGGGGCATGTCGCATGGTACGAGAACGACTATTTGAACACGTTGGTGCGCTTCACGGCGTCGACCCGTTACGTCTAGCGATTGATGACACGGACGTTATAGACACCATTGGAACACTGCGCATATCAGTGCAAGAGGCCTCTGCGAATTTCAGTGTTACAGAGACCTACGAATACCATCACCGTCCAACAGAAGATCTTGACGACAATGGTCAGGGTAATTGCCATGTGGCTTTCGCGTTCGTTGCACATCGTGCTGTCGTCGATGTCGACGTCGAACTCGGATTAGTTAAAGTGGTGCAAATAGCCACCGCACAGGATGTAGGAAGAGTTCTCAACCCAATGTCTGTTATCGGACAAATTGAAGGCGGTATTGCTCAAGGTCTCGGCCTGGCCGTGATGGAAGAAATCATCGTTACAAATGGCATTGTTCGCAACCCAAGTTTCACCGACTACTTGTTACCTACTGCTCTCGACGCACCCCAAGTATTGATTTCAATGATTGAAGAGCCAGACCCACAAGCACCTATGGGTGCCAAGGGCGTTGGCGAAGCTCCGTGTATCTCAGTAACCCCGGCAATTGTTGCTGCCATTCGTAACGCCACTGGTAAATCAATTTATCGTTGCCCTGTACGTCCACAGGACATCTGTTTTTAAATTTATCTACCAAACACAGTGTCGGTGTAGGTGTTCGAAAATGTTCGCTGCGGATCTAATTGGTCACGCAACGCAATGAAATCGCTCCATCGCGGGTACAAGCCCGACAACTCGTCAGCTTCGCGATAATGCACTTTGCCCCAATGCGGGCGCGCGTCGTATCCACGCAGAATATCTTCCACATCTCTAAAAAACGGCTCGCATTCCATTCCCTTGTACACATGAACCGCAATGTACGCAGAATCTCTTCCATATGCAGTCGATAGTGGGACATCGTCACCTTTGGTGAAACGAACTTCTACAGGAAAATTTAGTAAGTATCCCTTTCGTTCGATCATTGCGCGGATCTCTCTTAGAGCAGGTGAAACAGCTTCGACCGGCAATGCATGTTCCATTTCATAGAAACGGACGATACGTGGACTGGCGAAAATTTTGAAACTCTGATCCACATATTCACGAGAACCAGATGATGGCAACGCTGTAGCGAGGCGAGGAATAAGAGATGGTCGGGCCCGACCTATACGACACAATGCACCGAACGCATAGTTCTCCATAAAAGTCTTCTCAATCCAACCTTTGACCTTCGGAAGCGGTTGTAGTTCATCATCAGTTCGGTTGTTGCGCTTAGTCAGTGCCCACTTTGTATGTGGAATCCAGAAGAACTCAAAGTGATCATGTGCTGCCGCTAATTCATGAGCACTCTCCAGAACATCGTCAAGCCTCATCGGTTGCTCTAACGCTCGGAGTCGAAAAGACGGAACCGCCTGGAGTGTGTATTCAGAAATCACTCCTAACGCCCCAACTGACACACGACCAACATCAAGAATGTTCGCATTAGATGATTCAGAACATTCGATAATCTCCCCGTGCCCGTTGACCAATGTCATGGCAACAACTTGACCTGCGAGTCCCGTTAGTGCCTTTCCTGTGCCATGTGTTGACGTAGAGATTGCTCCGGCAACTGTCTGGTACGCAATGTCGCCCAAGTTTGCTAACGCCAAACCTTCGGCGTGCAGAAGAGGGTTCAGATCCGACAGAAGCGTTCCCGCCCCCACTGTGACTTGATTCTTCGTAGGGTCCACATGCGAGATGCCACTCAGATTGTCGAGCCGAACCATGCGGCCGTCAGTGACTGCTGCCGACGTAAAACTATGGCCCGAGCCAACTGCCTTTACCTTCTGACCCCGTGCAGATGCCTCAGCCACAAGGACCGCTAATTCGGTCACGTTGCGAGGAGACTCTATTGATTGCGGATGAGCGACCTGATTTCCTGCCCAATTTCGCCAAGTCGCCATGCGGCTTTCCTTTCCAAGAACAGACGTATTCTGCAACCTCATCTTAGAAGGCGACGAGTGGCTCTGGCTCGGTTACGACACCCTTGCAAGGCATAAGGTATGGTTCTGCTCATTAGTTAGGGGAAATTATGACCATCACACAAGTTCCATTGGTTGACTACCTTGTCCTCGGCGACATCCCACACCTGATTGCAAATGAGTGCACCAAGTGTGGCGCTCGATATTTCGATCGCCGTAATGCTTGTGCTTCATGCTTTGCTACCGATTTCAAAAAGGTAACAATAGTCAATGAGGGCATTGTGCGTTCTTTCACCATTGTCACGTTCGCGGCGCCTGGCGTGCCTGTCCCCTTCGTGGCAGCAATCATCGATTGTGGCGGCACAAGCGTGCGAGGCAACCTTGCAAACGTTGACCCGACTCCAGAGAAGGTGACCCTGGGTATGAAAGTCAAGCTCACTACCTATTCACTTGGCGCAGACGACAATGGCCTCGAAGCTATTGGTTTTGGCTACGAGCCTGCGTAATTAGTCCTAATATCACCACTACAACAATCACTACATAACGGAGAACACAATGGCTACTGACGACATCTACATCCTCGGAATTTACATGACCAAATTTGGCAAGTACCCCGACAAAGACACAGTTGACCTTGCATCAGAAGCAGTCATTGCTGCTCTCGCCGATGCACAAGTCACAATGAAAGACATTGGCGTTATGGCCGCTGGTTGCCTCATGGGTCAAGGTGGCATCGGTCAGATGATTCAGAAGCAGGTCGGTCAGACCGGTATTCCTGTTTACAACGTTTCTAACGCATGCGCCACAGGTGCCACCGCACTGCGCACAGCAATCATGGCTATCAAAGCAGGCGAATGCGACATGGGCCTTGCTGTGGGTGTTGAAAAACTTGCTGGTGTTGGCCTCCTCGGTGGTGGCGGCGCTCCAAAGTCAAAGAACAAGGAATGGACACCATCTGGTCGATTCGGGTCAGTCACCAACGTTGATGGACTTATCGGTACTGCAGCGATGCCCGGAACCTTTGCTCAAGTAGGTATGGAATACGGTCACAAATACGGTGGTGCCACATTTGAATTGTTCGCAAAGATTTCAGAGAAGAACCACGCACACTCAACACTGAACCCTTTAGCCGCATATTCAAAGCGCATGTCACTCGACGAGATCATGAACGACATCATGATTTCGTATCCGAACACACGCCCAATGTGCTCAGCTAACTGTGACGGAGCAGCAGCAGCCGTGGTTGTCAGTGGTGCCAAATTGAAGACACTGTCACTTGAACAACAACGTCGTGCCATCAAGGTGTCAGCTTCGATTCTTACTAGTGACCCGTACCAAGAGGCATGCCAAGTGCTTCCAGACGTAAACACCTTGACCCGTATCGCAGCAAAGCAGGCATACGAACAAGCCGGTGTTTCCCCGTCCGATCTCAACCTTGTTGAACTTCATGACTGCTTCGCTACAGCGGAACTAGTCCACTACGACAATCTCATGTTGTGTGAAGAAGGCGGAGCGGTTGACTTCTTCAATTCAGGAGCAACCTGGCGCGACGGCTCAATGCCTGTCAACGTGTCGGGTGGACTTGAATCAAAAGGTCACCCAATTGCAGCAACAGGTATTGCAAACATCTGGGAAGTGTGCCATCACTTGCGCGGAGAAGCAGGACCTCGCCAAATTGAAGGTGCAAAAGTCGGACTTGCTCATGTAATTGGTCTTGGATCTGCTTGCGGCATTCACATCCTGGAGAAGTCAGCTCTCTAACAATGCCGACGCCCATTCACGGAACATGTGATAAGGCGTTTCTCGCGATACGCGATGCATTTAGTAACAACTTTGCTGAACACGGAGAAATCGGTGCTTCAGTTTGCATCACTGTAAATGGAGTGAAGGTCGTTGACCTTTGGGGTGGATACTCTGACCCGCAGCGAGTCAATCTTTGGCAAGAGGACCAACTTGTAAACGCGTTCTCTATCGGCAAGGGCGTTACAGCGGTAGTTGCTGCACAATGCGTCGAACAGGGACTTGTCTCTTACGACACGCGGGTGGCATCAATCTGGCCGGAGTTCGCTGTCAACGACAAAGAAGCCATAACCTTTCGAGATTTACTAGGCCACCGCGCTGGGCTTCCAGCTGTGCGCATTCGCCTGCCGCAGAATGCGATGCTCAACTGGAAGATGATGACTGATTCCTTGGCAGCAGAGACACCGTGGTGGACGCCCGGCCAAGAACACGGTTACCACGTCAACACATATGGGTTTCTTGTCGGAGAAGTGTTGCGACGCGCTACCGGAAAAACAGTTGGACAACTGATTGCAGAAATGATTGCGGCGCCTTTAAATGCGGAAATCTATTTAGGCACGCCATCGCATTTGCATTCTCGGATCGCAGACTACGAATGGCCCAGTGATCCGTTTCCAGAAGCCGAACCCGACGGTCTTGACGAAGAGCAACTCCTTCAATTCAATACGTACAGCAACCCTTCAGGGCTCTCCGGCGCAGGAGTTGTAAATACAGCGCAATGGCGCATCGCAGAAATGCCAAGCACCAACGTTCATGCATCCGCACGTGCCATTGCCACGTTGTACACATCACTTGCACACGGCGGCACACACAACAACGTGACCTTGCTTCCCTGCGAAGTATTAGATAATGCTTCATCAGAAGTCTCGATGGGTGATGACAGAATCCTTCATCGCACTTCACGTTTCGCTCATGGTTTTCAATTACCGATTCCTGAGCGCGGCTTTGGACCCAACACTCAATCGTTTGGCCATTTTGGCGCTGGTGGCTCGCTCGGTTTTTGTGATCCATTCGCAAAAGTTGGTTTTGGGTACGTAATGAACCAAATGGGTCCACGTTGGCAGAACCCTCGCAACAGAGCTCTCATTGATTCGTTGTATTCGTGCCTTCAGTAACCCAATTCGCTTAGCAACCTGACACCATTGAATATGTGAGTGTCAATGAAGCAATCAGACCTGTTGACCTGCTTCGAATTAAACCGTTTCGGTTACTTTGGCTAAACAGTTTTGTATTTATTTTGGTGCAAAGCACTCAAAGGTTCGCTTTCGTCTGGTTGGCATTGGGTCTCGGTGCCAAGTCAGACATCAGTGGATTCATATTGTTCGTCATGGGAGTTCCTGCTCTCCTCATTTCACTTCCGGTTGGAGTAATGAGCGACCACATGAATCGTCGCGTGATTCTGATGGTTAGCCAAATAGGTGCACTTGTAATCACCATTGCAATCGCAGCCATGGTCACACTTGACCTAATGACCATCCGCTGGGCAATTGTCGGTTCATTCATCTCAGGAATATTCATCGCCCTTGGTACACCGGTACGTTCCGCCATCGTGCCGACACTTGTACCGAGGGACAAATTGGTGGGCGCTATTGCCATCAGCACGATTGGTAACAACTTTGGTCTGATCATCGGTCCCATCGCAGCGGGACCAGCGATCAGTCAATGGGGTATCGAAGGCGCGTTCTGGCTCCAAGCAGTGCTGTACGCGCTTGGTTTCCTCACACTCATTTCCTTACGACTTCCTCCGCTCCATAACCCTGAACGAAGAAAACTTCGGCAGGAGATTTTTGGTGGGCTCTCATTCATTCAACAAAATGGAGCCGTACGTTCCTTCTTTGTATTATTAGCGGGGTCTGTTATTTTCATGATTGCGCCATGGATAGTGCTTGGACCTCAAATCGCCAAAGAACAAGCGGGGGCATCGGGAAGTCAAACCACAATTCTTTTCGCGATGCTTGGTGTTGGACAGCTCTTAACCTCAACTCTCATCATGCGCTACAACCACAAAATGATCAACAAGGGAATGTGGTTTATGTGTGGATTGTGTTGGGGTGGCAGCGTCCAGATGCTTCTCGGGCAGTCCTCTTCACTGATCGGCATGGGCGTCTTTCTGTTCGCGTGGGGAATGGGTGGAGGCTTTTACATGAACCTCAGTCAAACCTTGATTCAAAACAACACTCCACCGGGGGTGATGGGAAGAGTGATGGCGTTTCATTCTCTTCTGATAAGTGGACTTGCCCCGATGGCTGCCCTTCTTGTCGGAATTGTCGCTCGCAAACTCGACAGCGCCCCACTCACGTTTTCGGGTGCCGGTGCTCTGATGCTTATTCTTGCCGTTTATTTCATCGCTACGAAGAAACATCTTCGGCCTATGGCCTAAAGTGATGTGCATGATTCGACGTGTGTTCTTGGTAGCAATCGTTTTCGGTTCAGTTATCTCTGTCAGTTCAACATCAATCTTGGCTACAGAACCACCCCAAGCAAAACTTCTCTACAAGATTGACACTGCCGACAGGGTTGTTTTTCTTACGGTTGATGATGGTTCAGACAGGCCTGCAGATGCTGCGACAGAGTTAGAGCGTCTTCAATGGCCGATCAGTAGCTTCATACTTCCGTCAAAGGTTGGCGCGTATGCATCATGGTTCTCGAACTTGGGTTCTCGTAACGACATCGGCACACATAGTGCCCGCCACATCGCGTTGAAAGGACTTTCTTTTGAGAAACAAAAGAAAGAAATATGCGAAGGCGAACGACGAATCAAAGAAAAATTTGGATCAACAACCGGCTACTTCAGACCCCCATATGGGTCATGGGATAAACGAACTCTGCAAGCTGCTGCTGCATGTGGAATCTCTCATGTCGTTCTCTGGACCGTCAGCCTGAACGGACGAACCATCACCACCTGGGACGGAAAGATCCACCCTGGAAACATCGTTCTCGTCCATTACATTCGATCGATGGCTCAGAGCATCAAACAATTGGAGAAGCGTCTGAAGGTTCAGGGTCTCACTGTCGCTCGATTGTCTGATTACCTAAAATAGGGCAAAAGAAAAGCGGCGCCGCAGCGCCGCTTTTTTATTTGGTGTCGAAGGGGGGACTTGAACCCCCACGCCCTTACGGGCGCCGGCCCCTTAAGCCGGTGCGTCTGCCGATTTCGCCACTTCGACGTGGATGTCAGGATACCGAGATTGCTCTCAGAATCGGACGGGTTAATTGAGCAAGAAAGAAAGTGCAATAACTGTAAACAGCCAGATAGTCGCAAAGACCGTCGTGATTCTGTTCAGATTTCGTTCTGCAGCTGCTGATCCGAGTGCTGCGCCACTGGCTCCGCCAAACATGTCTGAGAGGCCTCCACCTTGGCCGCTGTGTAGCAAAACGCCCACGATGAGAGACAACATAGAAATCACGTTCAAGACGAGGGTGATGTACATAACAATGGATCGCACGAGGAGAAATACTATCGCCCGATACGGGGCCCTACCCTACGGATATGGGGGCCTCTTCAGGGAAATGGCATGCAACTACCCTTCCTGTCGCATCAGCCTGCAAAGGAGGCTCTACGGCCTCACAGAGGTCAGTTGCCTTCCAGCAGCGCGTTCTGAAGCGACAGCCTGATGGCGGATCGATTGCTGAGGGCACATCGCCCACCAACCGAATGCGTTTGGCGGAGTTTCGCAGGGATGGATTAGCTACCGGAACAGCAGAAAGCAGGGCCTTGGTGTACGGATGAGCTGGACTGTTGTACACAGTTGCCGAATCGCCTACTTCAACAATCTTGCCCAAATACATCACTGCGACTTGATCGGCGATGTGTCGCACCACCGAGAGGTCGTGGGCAATAAAAACAAAAGACAAACCAAGGTCCTTCTGAAGATTTTCAAGGAGATTCAAGATTTGGGCCTGAATGGAAACATCTAACGCAGACACCGGCTCGTCTGCCACTATGACCGACGGACGTAACGATAGAGCACGTGCAATGCCAATTCGTTGTCTCTGCCCGCCAGAAAATTCGTGAGGGTAACGGTTGTAATGCTCGGGATTTAGTCCGACGCGTTGCATCAAATCTTGAACCTCTTTTTTTTCATTACTTTTAGTAACGATTCCTTGTATGCGCATTGGGTCACCAATGATTTGACCAATGGAATGTCTTGGGTTCAGTGACGAATACGGATCTTGAAAAATTATCTGAAGTTTCCGGCGCATCTCACGTAATGCCTTTCCAGACAAAGTAGTGATGTCCACCCCGTCAAGAAAGACTGAGCCAGACGATGGATCTATCAGTCGTGTCACTAAACGAGCCAAAGTGGACTTACCGCAACCGGACTCTCCCACGATTCCTAATGTCTTTCCCACAGGCAAAATAAATGACACGCCATCCACAGCCTGAACAATGTTCGTGGCGCGGCCAAGGACTCCAGACGAACCTGTAGAGAAATGCTTCACCAAGTCAATTGCCTGAAGCGCGATGTCACTGCTCATCGTGACGCAGCCTTTCGACCAAAAGTCAGAATCTCATCCTTCGGTAAATGACAAGCAGTGACGGACCCCTGAGTTCCCACAGAACGAAGAAGTGGCACTTGCGCTGAGCAAATCTCCAACGCATATGAACAACGCGGATTAAAAGAACAGCCTGCAGGCAAGGAAATAAGTGATGGTGGCGAGCCAGTAATAGCTACGAGTTCCCCACGGTCGCTTGTTCCCAAACTCGTAACCGCACCGAGTAATCCCCATGCATAGGGATGAGTTGGCTCAGAGAACAGCGCTTCGACCGTCGATTTTTCAACTATTCGACCGCCATACATCACAAGAACATCTAACGCAGTTTCTGCGATCACCCCAAGATCGTGGGTAATCAAGACAATCGCCATGTTGAACTCAGATTGCAGGTTCTTCATCAGATCCAGAATTTGCGCCTGCACGGTTACATCTAACGCCGTGGTGGGCTCGTCTGCTATCAATACTTTCGGGTTGTTAATGAGGGCAATCGCAATCACAATTCGTTGTCGCATACCACCAGAAAACTGATGAGGAAACTCATCAATTCTCTTTTCCGGACTTGGTATTCCGACTTTCTTCAACATATCTAGTGTGACACCGCGAGCGTCTGCCTTAGATGCGCGAGGATGGTGGACCAGATAGGCCTCAGCAATTTGCTTACCAACGGTGTAATAGGGATTCAATGCAGACAATGGATCCTGGAAGATCATTGCAACTTCGCTTCCTCGAATACGACGGACCTCACTGTCTTGCGCTGTCAACACATCCACACCCGAAACTACGATTGAGCCCGTAGTTGTTGCTGTATTCGAATTATTCAATCTCAGAATAGAAGACGCGGTGACCGATTTACCAGAACCACTCTCTCCCACTATGCCGAGTGTTTCACCACGTCGAAGATCAAATGAAACATCATTCACAGCAACCACATCACCATCTGGAGTGTGGAATACAACTGAGAGATTCTTTACTGAAAGAACGACATCTTGCGACATAGCTACTTAACCCGTACTCGGGGATCGAGATATCCGTATGCAATATCCACAAGCACATTTGCTGACACAATAAACACTGCTGCAACCATGGTGGTTCCCACCAGAACTGGCAGGTCTGATTCAACAACTGCACGAATGGACATCTTTCCCATTCCAGGTAACGAAAAAACACTCTCCGTAATAATCGCGCCACCCAACAAGCCCGCGAAATCTAGGCCTGCGATTGTGACTATAGGAACCAAAGCTTGACGCATGACATAGCGACGCAAAACTATTCTTGTAGTGAGACCCTTTGCCACCCCCAAACGAACGAAATCCTCGTTCATTGCCTCGAGCATCCCATTTCTTGTGAGTCTCGTGTAACTTGCGGCCGACAACACGGCAAGAACCAACCAGGGAAGAATCATTGTCCGCAAAAACGTCGAGAAGTTTTCGAATGGTGACTCATACGACGGGAACGGCAATATGCCCAACCAAATCACAACGGAAAATAGAACCAGTAACCCGATGTAGAAGGTGGGGAGACTCACTCCGATTGATGTGAATATGGATGCGGCACGATCTTGCCATTTTCCTTTGTGCAATGCCGCCATCGCCCCTGTGCTGATCCCGATCAGCATCCACAGAACAAAGGCGCCGATGGAAAGATAGGCCGTTACGGGAAAAGTCTGTGCGATAAGAGTTGTAACGCATTCATGTTGTCCGAATGAGTAACCCAAAGAAGGGGCTCCACAACTAAATGCGGCAGCACCAGCGCCGTAATCACGCCCAGCGAAAATCCCTTTCAGGAATAGCCAGTATTGCTCCATCAACGACTTGTCGTAACCCAATCGAATTCTGTTTGCTGCAATGACATCTGGTTTGCAGTTCTTGCCACAGGTCAGCGCGGCCGGGTCCGACGGCAGCATTGCAAAAAGCATGTATGTAAAGAAAGAAACAGCTAAAAGAAGAACTAGGGCAAAGAAGACCCGCCGCACTATAAACATGAACATAAGACCCCTTTCACACTATGACCTGCAAGAACCCCAACAACAAAGGGGGCACCGGCCGAAACCGATACCCCCTTCATCAGGTTCTTTACTTACGACTTAACGTAAAGATCTCCATAGTTGAAGGCACCAAATGGTGCCCACTGGTAAGCATTGCCCACCTTTGATCCCCAAATGGCCTGAACCTTCGTAAAGGTTCCGGGCAAAGCCCACAGACGATCGACAACGTACTGGTTCAGTTCTTGCCACATCACACCTTGCTTAGCACGGTCCAATTCCTTTTTGGCAGCGTCAACCTTGGTCTGGAATTCTGCATAGTCAGGATCATCAGCATTACGAGTGAGATTGAATCCACCCGAGGTCGTGAACAATTCTGGGATAACAGTGGAAGCATTGGCCCAGTCAGGAGCCCAACCACCACGAGCGATGTCGTAATTGGTTTCAGGGTTCATAACCGTTGGCCAGTAGACGCTTGGCTCTACTGGCTCATCTTTCAATTTGATTCCAACTTTTCCGAGCGAATCAATCCAGATTGCGACAGCTTTATCCCAGACCGGAGTGGCAGGACGATAGAAGGAAAGACCATCTTTCGCACGCGTTGCAACCTCTGGACAGGCAGTCTCTGCTGCTGTCATTGCTGCTTGCGCGGCCTCAACATTTGCCGTTCCGTCTACATTCAAGCCGTCCGGCATTGTTGACTTCTTGTAGTCAAGTGCAAGTGCTGGCTTAATGAACCCGTCTGCGAAATCGCCTGTGTACGGTCCGCCACCCGCCTTACGAAGCGCTTCGCGGTCGAGCGCCAGGTAAATGGCCTTACGAACTTCAACACAGGAAAGATTCTTCACATTGAGGTTTGTATAAGTAACGAATGGGTCGTACTCGTCAACGCGACGATCTTTAAAGGCATCATCGTCGAAAATTGTTGGCAAGTTTTCTGGCTGAATACCAGCTGACACAGCAAACTGATCATCTCCGGCATCCTTGATCATGCGCTCATCCATCACGGCTTCGTCGAGACCGAACTCATATACAAATGAATCTGGGTTGGCACTTCGGACTGGGTCTGAATCCTGGCTCCAATTTTCATTACGGACAAGAACCAAGGACTTACCAATTGTGTATGACTCAATTTTGTATGGTCCAGAAGATACGGGCTTGAGGTCGTACTTTTCACCAGTGTCTGCGGCTTTTGGTACTGGACTAAAGGCGAGCAATGTTGTTGTGTAGTTGAAGTCAGCAACAGGAACTTTCAAGTTGAAAGTAATTGTTTTACCCTCACATGAAACAGCCTTGTCGTAAGCGGCTTGTTGCTCTGCGGTTGCCTTGTATGGTCCTGGATAGTCACCAGCATCGATGTAAGACGAGGCGTATGTTGGGCCGTCGGTAATTACGTCAGATGCCCATGTGCGAGACACGCCGTATGCAACGTCTGCACAAGTGATTTCTGCGCCGTCTTCAAAAGTACCGCCATCACGCAATGTGAATGACCACACGGTGGCGTCGTCGTTAAAAGTACCAGTATCTGTAGCGAGGTCGGGAACGATTCCAGAACCTTCATCGCCTTGTGCGTACGCATACGACGTCAATGTACGATGCATAGTTGAGCCTGCAAAAGCGAGATCATCGCCCGTGTAGTTACGCTGCGGATCAAGGTGTGCAATCTGCTCACCATTGCTCAGAATGTGGATTGTTCCACCTTTTGTTGGCGTGCCGTCTTCGCTACCATCACCACTGCTGCCACCGCATGCTGCGGCAACTACTGAAGCGACGAGAGCAAAACCGACTGCGGCGATAATACGACGCTGTTTCATGAGTTTCTCCCCTTCATGTCCTGTGATTTCACAAGATGCAAAACATTACCCCAAAGTAAACAGAGACTGAACAACACACCGCCCCATTAGCCCCGTTGGGGAACCTGCGGGGTCTCACAGCAGATTTTGGCGGTCAGTTTTTGGGTCAAGAGCGTCCCGAATGGCGTCTCCCACAAAGTTAAACGCCATAACCAGCACCACAAGAGCGACGCCAGGGATGAACAAATACGTTGGGTCGGCCCTGTAGTACCTGACAGAGTCACCCAACATGACCCCCCACGAAGCTGCTGGCTGCATGAGACCCAGACCTAAGAAAGACAGAGTGGACTCTGTCGCCACATAGCCCGGAAGGCTCAGCGACACAATCACGATGACTGGCGCCCAAAGATTAGGTAACAGCTGCTTAAAGATGATGTGGCGTGTCGTTGCGCCACTTGCCTTAGCCGCTTCTACAAATTCTCGTTCACGCAATGAAAGCGTTTGACCACGCACAACACGTGCGACATAGACCCATCCGAACGTCGCTAGTACCAAAATGATGTAGGTCATGCGAGCAGGGTTGCCTTCGGGAACACCAAGTGATTCCAGACGCTGGGTAAATGGTCGGGTGAGAGCGATGATCAATAGAAATGAGGGAAAGGCGAGCGTCATGTCCATAAACCGACCGATTATTGAATCCGCCCAACCGCGTTTGTAACCGGCTGTCATACCAATGACTAATCCAATTGCAGTTGTCAAAAACGTCGCCAAAAAACCCACCAA
>CAMDVC010000025.1 GCA_945878785.1 Bifidobacterium breve
GGCTCGCTGGTCTTCGTCGAATACGTCGTACGGGGCTGACGTCAACTCGGTGATATCGGTCGTTTCGTGAGTCGAATATCGGAGCGCGGCGAAGGGTTCAAAGCGTGGCATGGGGTCAAGCGTGGCAGGATTAATGACTATGCGCAAAACCGTTTCTCCAAAAGTTGTGTTGTGTGACCTTGACGGGGTCGTCTGGCTTGCTCATCAGCCGATTTCTGGCTCTGTCGGAGCTATAGCGTCATTGCGAGAAGCTGGTATTCGGGTTGTCTTCGTGACAAACAACTCTTTCTCAACGTATGACGAACAAGTAGCCGCACTTGCCTTGATTGGCATTCCTGCTGAGGGTGACATTGTGACATCAGCGATGTCAGCAGCCACGGCAATCAAGAGTGATTGGCGCGTGTTGGTATGCGGTGGTCGCGGCCTGATCGAAGAGGTGAGTCGGATAACTGAAGATGTTGTGGTGGCGTATAACGAGCCAATGGCTACTGGCAATTTTGATGCGGTGGTTGTCGGTTTTCACCGTGAGTTCAATTACCAGGTATTGACCGATGCGTTGACAGCTGTCCTTGGTGGAGCTGTCTTAATTGGATCTAATGATGACCCGACCTATCCGACTCCGAACGGACCTATTCCGGGTGGCGGTTCGATTCTTGCTGCAATCGAAAAAGCGTCCGGGATGACCCCTGTTGTAACGGGTAAACCGTATGGTCCGATGGCGAAACTTGTTCGAGATTTATGCGGAAATGTGACGCCAGAAGAAATGGTGATGATTGGCGATAGGGCAGATACTGATGGGGGATTTGCGCGAAGACTGGGGGCTCGTTTCGCCATGGTTCTGAGCGGTGTCATGGATACAGCAGTTGGTGCTGATGCTGACATTGTTGCGGATGATTTGTCTGCAGTGGCCGAAATCCTGCTCAAGGAGTGAACGGCCGAGCACTACGCTCAAAGGGTGCGTATGCGACTTGATGCCGCCCTTGTGAAAAGGGGACTAGCAGAGAGTCGTTCTCACGCTGCTCGAATGATTGACGAGCGCAATATCACTGTCAGTGGAGTAATCGCTGAAAAGACGTCTCGCATGGTTGCACCCGATGAGCCAATCGAAGTTCTTGTCAAGCGGCGGTTCGTGAGTCGAGGTGGAGAGAAACTTGAACACGCCCTTGACAGTTTTAGTATTTCTGTAGAGAACAGGTCAGTACTTGATGCAGGTGTGTCAACAGGAGGCTTTACAGATTGTGTTCTTCAACGCGGTGCTCGTCGCGTGTTTGCACTTGATGTGGGTCGTAATCAGCTGCACGAACATATGAAATCAGATCCCCGGGTTGACTGGCGTGACGGAGTCAATGTTCGTGATTTAGGTTCACAAGATTGTCCCTATTCCTGTTCTTTAATAGTTGCCGATCTTTCATTTATCTCTCTCACCAAAGTCTTGCCAGCATTTTTTGGGTCACTCTCGAGCGAGCATGGGTTCGAAACGCCTGGGATGGTTCTCTTGGTGAAGCCCCAATTTGAGGCCGGCCGCGTGGAGGTGTCTCGCGGCAAAGGTGTCATCACTGATCCAAGCATCCATAAAGATGCCTGCGACACCGTGCGCGATGCCGTGGTGGACTTGGGTGGGACCGTTATTGGCACTATTGAATCGCCCATAAAGGGTGCAGAAGGCAACACAGAATTCCTAATGTACGTGGAATGCCCCACCCGTTCCGTAAGTTGTGAGTCATGAGTCGCCTGGGTTTAGCTGTCCATCGTTTCCACACTGACGCGTTAGAAGTCGCTGGTCGGGTCATTAGTTGGGCTGGTTCCAACGGTTACGAGGTGGTGGTTGATGAGTCAGACGTTGCATCGCTTGCTTCACTAGTCGTCACAAGCGGTGATGTTGGAGATGTTGATGTATTGGTGTCAATCGGCGGCGATGGCACCATGCTTCGGTCTGTCCATGCATTGAACGGTCGAACTGTTCCGATTATCGGTGTAAATCTTGGGCAACTTGGTTACTTGGCGGTCGTAGAAGTCGATGAAGTGATTGAAGCCCTTGATGTCTGGCATAACGGCAACTCAGGAAATCAATATCACTACGACGATCGCATGCTGCTGGAAGTGTCTATGTGGGCCAAAGGTGCTCGTCTTACCAACCACCTAGCGATGAATGAGGTTGTTATTGAGAAATCAGAAGCAGGACACACTGTCCGCCTCGGTGTCGACATCGATAAGGCATCATTCACCACATATGCAGCCGACGGTTTGATTCTCGCAACCCCCACTGGGTCGACTGCGTATTCCATGTCGGCACGAGGTCCTATCTTGTCGCCGCGGCTACGGGCCATCTTGCTGACGCCTGTTTCTCCCCACATGTTGTTTGATCGTTCTATGGTTCTTGATCCACAGGAATTGGTACGAATCGAGATTTTGGGTCATCGTTCGGTAAATGTTGCCACCGATGGTGAACTCGTGCACACACTTCGACCAGGAGACGTGGTTGAAGTGCGCGCTGCACAGGAAGTTGCTCGATTCGTGAGATTTAAAGAACAGCGATTCCATCAAACGTTGAAATCTAAATTTGGGTTGTCTGATCGATAATGCTTGTTGAACTCTCAATTGAAAATTTGGGCATTATCGAAAATGTTCGAGTTTCTTTCGACAAAGGCTTTACCGCCTTTACTGGTGAAACAGGTGCAGGAAAGACCATGTTGGTCGAAGCAATTAACTTGGTGGTGGGTCGCCGTGCCGATGTGTCCATCATTCGTGACGGGGCGGAAGAAGCACGCGTAGAGGCCCGTTTCATTACCAACACCGCTTCTGGTGAAGTTGAGACAATTCTGTGCCGAGTCCTACATCGCGAAGGTCGTAGTCGTGCATACATCAACGACAGAATGGCCACTGTTTCCTCGCTGGCTGAAATTGGTGATGAATTGGTCGACATCCATGGACAGCATGCTCACCAACGCTTGTTGTCTTTGGCAACGCAACGTAATTCTCTTGACCAATTCGGAAATGTGAACTCGGCTGAACTGCGGACAGCTCGAGAGGCAGTGACTCATATTGATGCAAACCTCGCCGCACTCGGCGGGGATGAGAAATCCCGAGTTCGTGAGATCGACCTGTTGCAGTTCCAATGCGATGAAATTGAATCAAGCCGAATTACGAACCCTGATGAAGATGTTCAGTTGTCGCATGAAGAAGACATGTTGACTGACGTCGTTCGTCATCAAGAATCGCTACAAAAGATCGTGGCACTATTGTCAGATGACGGAGCAGTCGTAGATCTTCTTGGTGAAGCGGTTTCTGCCATAGCGCCGGTTACCTCGTTGCCTGCATTGTCTGAACGACTTCGTTCACTGGCGGCAGAAGCTAAGGATGTATCTGACACGGTGCGTGACGCGGCAGAAGGATCTGAACACGACCCTGCTCGCCTCGAAGAGATTCGTCTGCGCAGGCAGTCTTTACGTGAGTTGATGCGCAAATACGGCGACTCACTTTCTGACGTTATGGCGTTTGGCTCTGAAGCCCGTGAACGCCTCGATGAGTTACTCGGATACGCCGAGAGAGTGAATGAGTTGGAAAAGGACAAGGCTGTGGCGTTACGTCAACTCTCGATTTGCCAGAAGGAAGTCGGTAATGCTCGACGCGCGGTGGCTCCAAAACTGGCCACTGCAGTACAAAAGAGACTCCGACAACTTGCTTTGCCAAATGCAGCAGTCCAAGTCGCGGTGGGAGACATCGATTCAGATCCAGCCGGCGAGTCAGTGGTGTTTATGCTTGCCGCAAACCCAGGAAGTGCTCCTCAGCCCATTGCAAAAGTTGCTAGCGGTGGAGAATTGGCCAGAGTCATGCTTGCATTACGTTTAGTCCTTACCGGAGACCCGGCGACCATGGTCTTTGACGAAGTTGATGCCGGAATCGGTGGGGAAGCTGCTGTGGCCGTAGCAACTGCCTTGCGCGAACTTGGTAATGATCATCAAGTCATCGCTGTTACTCACTTGGCTCAGGTGGCAGCTTCTGCTCATGGCCAAGTGGTTGTATCTAAGTCTGTCAAGGGAGGCAAAACTTTCGGAGCAGCAACTCGCGTGGCCGAAAGCGAGCGCGCATCAGAAATTGCTCGCATGTTGTCAGGCGGAGTTGCCGATGAATCCGCTACAGCCCACGCCCGAGACCTCTTAGAGAAGCTTGGTGGTCAAAAGAGACGATCCCAGCGCTCGTAATAGTGGTTTCACTTTTGGGGGCTCAAACCGATTAGAGTGTTCTTCCGTTAGCAATTACGTCGGCGGGAGTCTCAATGCCAAAGCACATATTCGTGACAGGTGGCGTTGCAAGTTCCCTCGGTAAAGGTCTCACTGCTTCTTCTCTCGGACGATTGCTAAAAATGCGTGGACTTCGTGTCACCATGCAAAAACTAGACCCATACATCAACGTCGACCCGGGAACCATGAACCCATTCGAACATGGCGAAGTTTTTGTTACTGACGATGGTGGCGAAACAGACCTTGACCTTGGCCACTATGAACGCTTCATTGATGAGAATCTCACACGTAGTTCAAATGCCACAACTGGTTCTATTTACCAGGCGGTACTCGCCGCAGAGCGACGCGGTGATTATTTAGGAAAAACAGTCCAGGTCATTCCACATATCACGGACGAAATCAAGCGTCGTATCCGCCGCATTGCAACAGACGACACCGATGTAGTTATTACAGAAGTCGGTGGAACCGTGGGCGACATTGAAATTCTTCCGTTTCTTGAAGCAATCCGACAGTTTCGCAATGAAGCGGGTCGAGACAATGTCTGTTATTTGCACGTCACTCTTGTTCCATTTATCGGCCCGAGCGGCGAACAAAAGACAAAGCCAACTCAGCACAGCGTTACTGAATTGCGTTCCCGAGGGATTCAACCCGATGTCATTGTGTGCCGAAGTGAAGAACCCCTCAGTAGTGGTTTAAAGCGAAAGATTTCGCACATGTGTGACGTTGACACCAATGCAGTAATTAATGCTGCAGATGTTGGCAACATTTATGAACTACCGCTCGTTCTTCATGACGAAGGTCTTGACACTGTTGTGTGTGACATTTTGCGTCTTGATAGTGCGGTTGATTTGTCATCGTGGGAAAAACTTGTTGCACAAGTCGACGCATCAGTGAAGCCAGTGAAGATTGGTTTGATTGGTAAGTACGTAGAACTGCAGGACGCCTATCTTTCAGTCGTTGAAAGTTTGAAGCATGCTGGTTTCCATCACGGTGCCAAAGTGGAGATCGATTGGATTCAAGCCGAAGATGTTGAAGGACTCCTAGCGTCTGGTCGCCTTGATTCGCTTGACGGAATGGTGATTCCCGGCGGATTCGGCCCTCGCGGTATCGAAGGAAAAATCGCAGCGGCTGCTTATTCTCGTGAGAATCTGGTGCCGTGCTTGGGACTTTGTCTCGGCATGCAAGTGATGACTATTGAATACGCTCGTCATGTACTTGGTATGGCGGATGCGAACAGTACGGAGTTTGACCCTTCAACAACACACCCGGTCATTGATTTAATGGTTGACCAACGCGATGTCACCATGAAGGGCGGCACCATGCGTCTCGGTGCGTATTACGCAGTGTTGCAACCGGGCACAAAAGTGGCAGAGGCGTACGGCGAAACTGTAGTCAGTGAGCGTCATCGTCATCGTTACGAATTCAACTATAACTACCATTCTCGTTTTGAAGAAAACGGATTTTTGTGCAGTGGCACATCGCCCGATAAGCGTCTCGTTGAGTTCATTGAGATGGAGAACCATCCATATTGGGTCGGCACACAGGCACACCCAGAATTCAAGAGTCGTCCTGATCGGCCGCATCCATTGTTTAGAGAACTCATTGCTGCGTCATTGGTTAACCGCGAGAAGCGCCTTGCTCGTGGCGCTAGTGCCACTGTCTCTCAATCAGCCTGAATGAGATCGTGAACGAGAGCGTCCATAAGGGTTTCGTATCCACCGCTCTTGACGTTGTTCATTCGTGGGCGATGTTCCGTCTTCTGCGGCGCACTATTCGAAGCCCACGTGGTGACGTTTTCGAACGGACGTATGTAAGCACTCCAGGGGCAGTGGGTGTTGTTGCCGTAACCCCTGACAATCACCTTGTGCTTGTGTCTCAATACAGATCAACTTTTGATGATTATGTATTAGAGATACCAGCGGGAATGCGCGACGTGGCCGGTGAAGACCCAGCACATACAGCGTGGAGAGAGCTTGCAGAAGAAACTGGCTATATCCCGGGAACTGTGGAGCATCTAGGGTCGTGTCTATCGTCGCCGGGCATCACTGATTCTGTTGTCGAATTATTTTTCGCACGTAATGTGGCTGCAGGGGATTCAGCACCGGAAGGGCCAGAGGAATTAGAAATGTCAGTGTTGTTGGTTCCATTTTCAGACGCATTGACAATGGTTGACCAAGGCGAGATTACGGATGCGAAAAGTGTCATTGGTATTTTGCTTGCCGCGCGTCGTTTTCACGATCTCGGATTATGAGCAATGACAAAGAGCTCGACCTCTGACCGAGATGAACAACTCGTCGAGGAGTTTCTCCGTTGGATGGCTGTCGAGCGCGGTCGCGCTGCAAATACCATTTCCAATTACCGTCGAGATTTGATTCGTTACGTTACCTTCCTGGTGGAGGGTAAGAAAAGTCTTCTCACTGCTCGTGAAGCAGACGTTGAAGAGTATGTGCGCCTTTTGCAAGCTTCGGGTGATGCAAACGCGAGCACTGCTCGAAGACTTGCTGCTATTCGAATGATGCACGGTTTCCTTCTTGCTGAAGACCGAAGACGAGATAACCCCACTGCGCGCATCGAAGGAGTAAAAGTCCCGAGCGGTGTCCCGAAACCACTAAGCCTTGATGAAGTGAATTCATTGTTGGAGGTCATGGTGGGCGATTCGGCGACTGAAATGCGTGATAGGGCATTAGTGGAATTTCTCTATGCCACTGGTGCGCGAATCTCAGAGGCCTGCGATCTGAATCTTGATGATTTAGATTTATCCTCTCGTGTCGTGCGTCTGTTTGGAAAAGGGTCAAAAGAGCGCGTAGTTCCCTTTGGTCGCATAGCGGAGGAACGGCTTCGGGAATACATCGGAAGTGCTGGCCGGGCGCAACTTGTGCCCGAAGTGTGGGCACGTGGTTCAGACCGTGATGCGGTCTTTCTTACCAATCGTGGCAAACGACTAAATCGGCAAAAGGCTTGGCACGTTGTTCGCGACGCCGGCGTGAGAGCAGGCATCTCCCGTGAGCTTTCGCCACATGTTCTGCGCCATTCGTGTGCAACACACATGCTTGAGCATGGCGCAGACCTTCGCATCGTTCAAGAGATGCTGGGGCATGCAACAATCTCTACTACTCAGATCTATACAAAGGTTTCCAACGATCGATTGTGGGCTGTCTATCGAGATGCACACCCAAGGGCAACGGGATGAATGCAATCCACTTGGTGAAGAGGGCTGTGAGTTCTCTGTCGCAGACCCCGCCGACCTCACAGGACATCGCGGTCGTTGCACAAGTGTTGAATGTCGCAGAATTTGCTGTGTGGTCTGACATGCAATTTCGTGATCAACGGCACAGCATTGTTGTTCTTCGTCGTTTTGATGTGCTGGTCCCTGGGGCAGTTACAGCTGAAAGAGCGGCTGCGTTATTGCACGATGTGGGTAAAAACATCTCTGGTCTCGGTTTCTTTTTGCGAGTAATTGCAACAGTTGTCGGACCTAGGGGACAACGATTCATCGCCTATCACGATCACGAGCGTCTGGGTGCTGAGTTATTAGACCCAATCAGTGATCCGCGCACTGTCGCGCTTGTCGGGGGGTTAGTTGATGACGAGATTTCAGTGCTTCTGAAGGCAGCTGACGACATCTAGATTCGTGGCAGGAAGCCTATGGAGTTATGGGCTCGTTGTAGTGTCACTGCGGCAACATTGCGCGCTCGTTCGTTACCGATTGAGAGAAGTCGTGCAAGTTCACCTTTGTCTTGCATCAGTTCTTGAAAACGTGTACGAATTGGCTCTACAACCGCAATGACGGCGTCTCCCGTGTCGGATTTAAGCGCACCATATTGAGTATATTGACTCACTAATTGATCAACGGTCTTGCCAGTGGACGCTGACAAGATATCCAGAAGATTAGAAACACCTGGCTTGTTAGCGATGTCGTACTTTACTTCGCTATCTGAATCAGTTACCGCACGCTTGAACTTCTTAGAAATAGAAGCATTGTCATCAAGCAAGTAGACAAGACCGCTATCGCTGGTGGCAGATTTCGACATCTTGGATGTGGGGTCTTGCAAGTCCATCACGCGAGCACCTGCTTTGGGATGGACAGCCTTCGGTACAACAAACGTGTCACCAAACCGGTGATTGAAGCGAACGGCAATATCACGTGTGATTTCGATGTGCTGGCGTTGATCATCACCCACAGGCACTTCGTCAGCGTCGTATAACAAAATGTCAGCTGCTTGTAAGGCTGGATACGTAAAAAGTCCCGCCGAAACGAATTCAGCTTCACGACGCGCAGATTTGTCCTTGAATTGCGTCATTCGACTTAGTTCACCAAAGGAGACTGTGCATTCCATGATCCACGCGAGTTCGGTATGTTCATGAATATGGCTTTGTACAAAGACGGTGGCAACGTCAGGGTCAAGACCGCACGCAAATAGCAGGGCAGCAAGTTCAAGGGTTTGTGTGCCAATAAGGCCCGGGGTGTCGATGACGGTGAGGGCATGCAGGTCGACGATTCCGTGGAAAACGTCTCCGTCGTGTTGGCCTGAGACCCAATTAACGAGGGCGCCCAAATAGTTACCCAGGTGCACGGAGCCAGTGGGCTGGATACATGAGAGAACGCGAGGCACGAATAAAATCTAGTTGCTACACATGGAATCAACGTGGTCAATTGCCGACCTAGGTGGCTCAGGCAAGTACGCTAGGAAGGTGGCAATTGACGTAGCAACCCCCGTGTACGAGGGTCCATTCGACCTTTTGCTTCATCTCATTTTGCGTGAAGAGGTGGACATCCACGAGATCAGTCTTTCCACCATTGTGGATGCTTATTTGGCTGAATTACTGAAGATGAACCAACTAGATCTGGAGGTTGCTACAGAGTTTCTCCTTATCGCCGCCACATTGATCGAATTAAAGACTCGGCGATTGTTGCCGGGTCGCGAGGCTGTTGATTTAGATGATGAATTGGCATTATGGGAAGAACGCGATTTGTTGCTTGCGCGACTGCTCGAGTGCAAGACCTTCAAAGATGTAGCAAAGATTCTCGCGACATTCGTTGACGATGCGGACAGGGTCTACGGCCGTGCTGTCGGTCCAGATGAGCGATTCTCAGATGTGGCACCGGACTTACTAGAGGGTTTAACAATCGAGAAACTCGAGCGTGGGTTCATCAGTGCCATCACTCCTCGTAAGCGTGACGAGTTGACTGTGTATCACATTTCGCCAATTCGATTTACTGTCGCTGAAGCAGTTGAAGAATTGATGGAAGATATCGCCCGAATAGGAAATACTTCATTTCGCGCGTTGACAACCGGGCTCGTGGAGCGCCTCGAGATAGTTGTGCGCTTCTTGGCACTTCTTGAAATGTACAAACAAGGCTTCATTGAACTAGATCAAGTAAATCGTTTTGGTGACATCACGGTTCAGTGGACTGGTATCGGTACCGGAAACGAAAGTATGTCGGAGATCGATTCTTATGAAGGATGACGTGACGACAGAGACAGTTCGGGCTATTGAGGCAATAGTTCTCGTAGCCCATGAGCCTGTGCCGACAGACCTCATGGCACAATTACTGGAGATACCTGCGACAACAGTTGACGCTGTATGCGGACGTTTGGCTGAGACGTATGAAGAAGCTGGTCACGGGTTTCAGTTAGCAAAGGTTGCAGGTGGATGGCGTTTCCAAACTCACCCAGACCTTGCTCCTTATGTTGAACGGTTTATTCTCGACGGTCAACGCGCGCGTCTATCTGGTGCAGCTCTCGAAACTCTTGCCATCATTGCGTACAAACAGCCGATTTCGCGTTTGCAGATTGCATCCATTCGCGGTGTGGATCCCGATTCCGTATTACGAACATTGCACGGCCGTGCATATGTGGCACCAGTGTCGCGTGATAGCGGGCCAGGACAAGCAGTCTTGTGGGGAACCACACAATTGTTCCTTGAGAAGTTGGGTATTGCATCTTTGAAAGACCTTCCGGCTATCGCTTCGTTTGTGCCTGATGCATCCCTTGTCGAAGCGTTAGAGAAAACATTATTGATCGAGGCAGACTCTATTTCTGAGCCGAGCGAAGACGCGTAATGTCTTCCTTCACCCCGCCGGGAGGCGCGGTCCCTGAACCACCGTTATGGGAACAGATTGCAGACGAAGCGAAACTTGCCGTTGGTGAACGCTTGCAAAAAGTTCTTGCAAGAGCCGGATTTGGTTCTCGTCGTGTTTGTGAGAATTTAATTGAAGATGGTCGCGTCGATGTCAATGGTGATGTAGCGGTACTCGGACGCCGAGTAAACGTTGACACTGACATCATTGAGGTAGATGGCGCGCCGGTTGGCGTTCTCCCCGGTCTGGTTTATTACCTGTTGAACAAGCCCGAAGGCGTAGTTACAACGATGGCTGATACTCACGGGCGAGAGACGGTCCTTGACTTCGTTCCGTCAGAACCTCGTGTATTTTCCGTCGGGCGTTTGGATATCGATACCACTGGGCTGTTGATTTTGACGAACGATGGTCAATTGACTCAGTTTTTGACGCACCCGAGTCATGGCGTTGAAAAGGAATACATCGCCGAAGTTGAGTGCGGCACAAATGGAGTACCTAATGGCGCCTTGCGCCATCTGCGTGATGGAGTGGAATTAGAAGATGGTATGACGGCCCCAGCTGAAGTGGGTCAACCTGAGCCTGGGGTGTTGCGAATAGTGATTCATGAAGGCCGCAACAGACAGGTACGTCGCATGTGTGAAGAGGTGGGACACCCGGTGATTCGACTTGTCCGAACACGTATCGGGCCGTTGCGGGATACGAAATTATCTCCTGGCCAATGGCGTGAATTAACGATACAAGAAGTGCGTCAATTATCGAGCGCGGTTGACTTAGACGGCACGGATACGGTGTGGGAATGACAGCGGACGCGACGACAAGAAAGAGAGCGAACGTATTCGGCCTTGGCTTGATTGGTGGCTCGCTTGCACTAGCTCTTACTGATGCTGGCTACGACGTGGGCGGACATGATTCGGATAAGTCAAAAATTGATATAGCTCTTGAGCGCGAGATAATTTCATTCCCCGGTTTGTATTCCGATGCAGAGGTGACTTTTGTTGCAACTCCAGTCGGCACTGTGGCCGAAGCGGTACAGGAATCATTGACATTGACAACAGGTGTGGTGACTGATGTCGGTTCCGTTAAGACTGCTATTTCGCTACTGGTGACAGACCCACGATTTGTTCCCGGTCATCCAATGGCTGGATCTGAATTAGACGGATTAGACGGAGCGGATGCTTCAATGTTTGCCGGCGCCGTATGGGTTCTGACTCCGACTGCCCATTCTTCCGATGCCGCTTTTGCTGTTGTGGCCGGACTTGTCGCAAAGTTCGGCGCTGAGATTGTTGCTATGGATGCGGAACAACACGATGATCTGGTGGCAGTTGTAAGTCATGTTCCACACCTCACTGCTGCAACATTGATGCGCATTGCCGACAATCGCTCCGAAGAACACATGGCGTTGCTTCGCCTTGCTGCCGGTGGTTTTCGCGATATGACTCGCATCGCATCTGGTCGTCCTGGAATTTGGCTTGATATTTGTGAACAGAACAAGGCGTCAATTGTGCGTGGTCTTGACGCGTTAATTCTTGGCCTCACTGACATGCGCGATGTCGTTGCCGCTTCCGATCGAGATGGTTTGTTGTCGCGGCTAGAACAAGCTCGACGTGCTCGTATGAATTTGCCAACTGGCGCCGGCGCAGTCGAAGATTTGGTTGAAGTGCGCATTCCGATACCTGATCGCCCAGGGGCAGCAGCAGATGTATTCACGTTGTCTGGCGAACTTGGAGTGAATGTCTATGACTTTGAAGTCGTGCACTCTGCTGAAGGTGACCGAGGAATCATGGTGACGGTTGTTCGTGCCGAACATGCAGAGGTCTTTAGAGGCGGGTTGCTGGCCCGCGGATTTCGTCCGGCAATTCAGCCATTGTCGTGACAACGGTCGTATTGCTTCCGCCATTAGGCACCATTGATGCAGTGGTGTCGGTTCCTGGTTCAAAAAGCCTTGCTAACCGCGCGCTGGTGTGTGCAATGTTGTCAAAGGAAGCATCGTACATTTCAGGAATTCCATCAGGCGATGATGCACGAGTGGTGTTGGACGTTATTCGAGATTCCGGGCGTTCAATAACGATTACCGATAGCGAAGTAGTCATTGGTGAAACAGTTGCTCTCAAGTTTCCCGGAATTGTCGATGCGGTACTTGCTGGTACATCTTCTCGATTTTTAACGGCAGTTGCAGCCTTGTTCGATACAACCACAATCATTGACGGGGAAACAGTATTGAGGAGTCGCCCCATGGCTGACTTGCATGAAGCTCTAGTGTCGTTAGGCGCCGAAGTCTCTCATCTCGGTGAAGTGGGCTATCTACCAGTGTCTGTCTCGCGTGGGTCGTTGTCTGGCGGTGACATTCACATAGCAGGCAATGTTTCTAGCCAGTTCATTTCTGCATTGATGCTGATTGGGCCAATGTTGGACGGAGGTCTTATCGTGCATGTCGATGGACCACTGATATCTCGCTCGTACGTAGAGATGACGGCTCATGTAATGAGGGCATTTGGCGCTTCCGTGGTTCTTGAGGAATCGAGTATCTCTATTAGCAATGGTGCATATGTCGGTTGCAACTATTCGATAGAGCCTGACTACTCATCTGCTGCCTTTCCCCTCGTGGCTGTTGCCGTTCGCGAAGGCCGGGTAGTCATTCCGGGATTAGCCAGCGCATCATTGCAGGGTGATTCAGAGATTATTCCTATCCTGAAAAAGATGGGACTGTCTTGCACAGCAAGTGGAACGGATATAACAGTTTCTCGCCTTGCGACGACACAGGTATTACCGCTTGCCATGGATATGTCTGATTGTTCTGATTTGGTTCCTGCAGTTGCTGTTGCGTGTTGTATGGCTTCTGGTGAAAGTGTTCTTACTGGCATTGGTTTTATTCGTAATAAGGAAAGTGACCGTTTAGGTGACCTTGCTGACGAGTTGAATCGTGCCGGAGGAAATGTGACCGTGGAAGAAGATGGTCTCCGAATTGTTGGTCCGTGCGCTTGGAAGCCAGTTGTCTTTGATAGCCACCATGATCACCGAATGGCAATGGCACTCTCACTGTTGTCACTATGTGCCTCCGGAGTTGAGATCGCTGATCCAGAGGTCGTGACAAAGAGTTGGCCAGACTATTTTGCAGATATGGCACCAATCCTCGGTCGTAATGAGACAGGCAACTAGCCTGTGGCGATGAACATTACGGTCGCTGCGTTTGATGTCGATGAAACTCTGACAGTGCGTGATTGCGTTGTGCCGTTTATGCGGTCAGTTGCCGGTACTCGACGACTAGTGAATGTGATGTTCTCTGATCTGGGTTCAACCATTCAAAGTACCCGACGACGAGATCGAAATTTCTTGAAGGCGAAATTCGTTTATGGCGTCTTTGAAGGCAAGAGCGCTGACGAAATAGAGGCTCTTGGGGTGCAGTTCGCATCAAAGATTGCAGACGGATGGTTGCGTAGCGATGTTGCAGCACGTATGCGTTGGCATCAAGAACAAGGGCACGTCGTGATTCTTGTGTCCGCTTCATTGGGGGTTTACTTGCATCCCCTTGGCGATCTTCTAGAGGTGGATGCAGTTCTGTGCACTGAATTGGAAGAAGTAGATGGAATTCTGACGGGCAAACTACTTGGGGAGAATTGCCGTGGAGAAGAGAAAGCCTCACGAGTGCAGAAGTGGTGTGAAGGTGCAGGCATTCACGCAGATGACCTTGTGTATGCCTACGGAGATTCCTCTGGTGATTCACAATTGTTGGAACTATTTTCTTACCCAACATGGGTAAAGAAAGTCGATCTAAAGGTGAGCGCGGCATGATTCTCGCGTGTATAAAAGAAGCTCGCCCGTCTCAGTGGACTAAGAACGTTCTAGTTTTTTCTGCCCCTGCGGCTCTTGGTGTTCTTGATGAATGGTCCTCCCTCGGTAAGACGCTGATTGTTTTTGCAGCGTTCTGTATGGTTGCTAGCGGTACGTACT
>CAMDVC010000026.1 GCA_945878785.1 Bifidobacterium breve
CTCACTGCAGAGGACGAGTGCCCGCAACGGTCGTGCGATGCAGTTCACGACGGAATCCGGCGTAATCGTTCAGTGCATAATGCTGCGTTGAACGGTTATCCCAGATAGCCAGATCACCGTTGCTCCACTTATGACGCACAGTGAACTTCGCATCGGTTGTATGCAGATGCAACCAATCCATGAGACGAAGTTTTTCAATTTCATCTGCAACACCCATGAGATCACGGACATACGCACGATTGAAAAAAAGCACTAACTTTTCGGTTTCCGGATGAGTTGTGATGAGCGGATGAATTTCAGTGTCGTTCGCAGTCTCATCGCACACGATATTCATGCTCGAAAGTCCAGAATGAATTGCTTGCATCTTTGGCGAATACGCATCACGAGCAGTATGAATTGCTGCAACGTGAGAGAACTGTTCTTTGTAAGCGTCAGATAACGCGTTGTAGGCAGCTGTCATTGAAGACCACAGAGTGTCTCCCCCGTACGGTGGGATATCAAGCGCGTGGAGAACCGTGAACGACGGTGGCGCTGGTTGAAAACTGAAATCACTGTGCCATGCACCACCAAAATTGAATGCATTGCCGTCTTTGGCTTCTTTCAAAACTTTGATGACTTCAGGATGGTCAGGGCTCGGTTCAATAAAGGGAGATTCAGCAGCAGGCCCTAGGCGATGAGAAAAATCAACTTGCTCAAGGGGTGCCAGCGATTGGTTCGGGATAATAATGACTTCGTGTTCACACGCGATTTCCCTCAATGAATCCAATTGTGAATCAGTGAGAACTTTCACATCGTCCACGTGGACCATGGCACCCAGAACTCCTGTTAATCGCTCAACCCGCATGCCTCTACCGTAGAGCACGTGAGACCAATAGAGAATCAGCATGGCGTTTTGTGGCAACATCAATAGGTGGCGTTTAGAGATGGTGACGGATGGGTGCTATGCACCAGGTGCCAATCCCGTCATTGGGGACTCCATGGTGCAGCCGGACTATTGCTAGTGCGCACCGACCTAGAGATCCCGTGTGTTCTGCTTCAATTGCGGGCTGCATGGACCCATGGCGGAGGCACCTGGGCGTTGCCAGGTGGAGCGCTTGATTCCCATGAAGACTCCGTTACTGCTGCTGCGCGTGAGGCACACGAAGAAGCAGGAATCGAGCCGGAGCATCTTGAATTCAAAGCGGTCTTTTCCGATGACCATGGCAACTGGCGCTATGACACTGTGATCGCCCACACCACAACTGATGCAGGCGCATACGAAGCAAACGCCGAATCAGACGATTTGCGATGGGTGCCCGTTGACGAAGTGGGCCTCTTTGATCTTCACCCAGGCCTGCGCAAAACGTGGCCAGTTTTGATTGACCACGTAAAAACGTCTCTTCGGAATTAGTTCGCCGTGCGCAAAAGAACTCTGTACATTCTTCAAGCCACCACGGCATTGGGCGGAATAGGTTACGGCGTCATGTTTACAGTGCTTGATGATTTCCGCGACAAGTATGGAATAACAGAATCACAACTAGGCCTCATTGTGGGAGTTGGGTTCATCACTGGGTTTCTGTCACAAATTCTATTTGCTCCACAGGCCGACAAGGGGCACGCAAAGAAACTTGTGATGACAGGCATAGTGATTGAAATAGTCGGAACTTTGTTTATGGCATTTGGTCAAGCATTTCTTCCTCTGATAATCGGACGACTGCTAGTGGGTTTCGGAGTTGGTATTTCCGAACCTGCATTACGACGCATTCTCATTTTGTCTGACCCGGAGCGAATGGGACAAAACCTAGGTCTCATAGTGAGCGCCAGTGTTGCCGGCTTTACCGCAGGTCCTATTATTTCTGCTCTTACTGCCGACACGCTCGGAATAGCTGCACCATTTTTGATGGTCGCAGTCCTATTAGTTGTTGTTGCTTTCGGATTGTTCAACTTGCAGTTTCAAGAAGCAAGCATTGAGGATGCACCAACGCAACGATTGGCATTTGACATGTTGCGTATTCGCCCACTTGCCGGCGCAATTGTTATCGGCCTTGCGTTATTTGCAATGATCGGAACATTCGACGCAGTGTGGTCAGTCATGATGGACGACATGAAGGCACCCACATGGGTAGCAAACGTCGGCATCAGTTTGTTTGCATTTCCGATGATCTTTTTGGCGCCTCGTGGTGGTCGACTCACCCAGAAGTTCGGACCATTCAAAGCAAGCATGGTGGGACTATCTATTGGAGCTGTATGTCTCGTGCTGTACGGAACATTGTGGTCGCCGTACCCAATGCTCGCCATCGGAATCATTCATGGCGTCGTTGACGGACTTACTGTGACGGGCGGATCAGCAGCCGTGGCATTAGTCGCTCCGCGTGAACGTCTTGCCTCGGCCCAAGGTTTATTCGGTGGTCTTCAAACCTTGACCGGTGGAATTGCAGCTGTATTAGCCGGAACTGCATACGGAATAATTGGAAGAGCAACGTTCGTGTGGTGTGCAGGCGCAATGTTGCTGTTCATTGCGATTGGCTCATGGTTAGCAAAAGACAGTCTGCATATGACTGGCAGTGACATCACTGCAGATGCGTAATTAACGCACTGCTTGAATTGCTGTCCACACGTTGAAAGATGTGCACGGCATATCGATATGCGTAACACCTAAGTGGCTTACAGCATTTACAACGGCGTTATGAACAGCTGGAGTTGATCCGATAGTTCCTGCTTCACCAATTCCCTTTGCACCCAATGGGTTGCGCGGTGTTGGTGTTTCCATCGGAACGCGTTCAAAACTTGGTAATTCAGCAGCGGAGATGAATCCGTAATCTGCAAGGTTCGATGTGATGGGGTTGCCATCAGGGTCGTAGGCAATAACTTCAAGAAGAGCCTGTGCCACACCTTGAGCGATTCCGCCGTGAACCTGACCATCAACTAGCAGTGGATTGATAATTGTTCCGGCATCGTCACATGCAATATGACGAGCAACAACAACAGCACCGGTTTCTACATCTACTTCAACAACACATACGTGAGTGCCGAATGGGAACGTTGCACCTTCAGGCACGTAATCCACTTCAGCTTCCAACGGTGCATCAATTTCAATCATGAGTTCAGCCCATGTACGTGCTGGTGTTGGTGAACCCTTTACATGGAATGCTCCGCGAACCGTGTCGATAATGACGTCTTCGACTGCAGCTTCCAACAAATCAGCAGCGCGTTGGCGTGCTTTTTCAATCACTGATTCTGCAGCTAATTTCGCTGCACTTCCACCAACTTGTAGTGAACGTGAACCACCGGTGCCACCACCACGATCAACATCGTCAGTGTCGCCGAAACGGAACTCAATCTTGTCCATCGGAATACCAGTTGTTTGCGAAACAATCATGGCCCATGCCGTGTGATGACCTTGACCGTGCGAGCTTGAACCAGTACGCACAATGGCGCCACCATCAGCCTTGATTTCAACTGAGCCGTAGTCGCCTGAACCCATCGGGTTTGTTGTCTCAACATATGATGCAATGCCGATACCAATTTGTACAGGGTCGTTACTGTCACGACGTTTCTTTTGTTCAACAAGAAGTTGGTCGTAGCCGGCAGCAATCAGTGCAAGTTCAAGAGCTGCAGCGTATTCACCAGAGTCATACTTGGCACCCATAGATGTTGTGAGCGGGAAATCTGATGGTGCGATGTAGTTACGACGACGCACCTCAGCTGGGTCGATACCACAGACTCGCGCGAACTCATCCAGAGTGCGTTCAATTGCCGCAGTTGCTTCGGGACGACCAGCTCCACGGTAAGCAACTGTCGGTGTCGTGTTAGTAACCACGGAATTTGATTCAAACTGAACATTGGCGATGTCGTACACGCCGCCAGCCATCATGCGAGTCATGTACGGCAACACTGCACCGGCACGTGCATATGCACCTGCGTCTTGCAACAGATCCAACCGATACGCAGTAATGCGACCATCACGCGTGCCACCCATGCGAGTGCGTTGACGTTGCGCACGACCATGGCCCATGGCCAACATGTTTTCGGTACGTGATTCGGTCCAGCGAACTGGGACTCCAAGTTTGCGAGTTGCCCAACCCACAAGAATTTCTTCAGAGTAGACGCCAGATTTGGCTCCAAATCCGCCGCCAACGTCTGGCGTAATGACGCGAACTTTTGACTTCTCTAAACCAAATACTTCGGCTAAGCCATCGCGGGCACCATGCGCACCTTGGCTGCACGCCCACTGCGTCAAACGTGTGCCGTCCCACGTAGCGACACATGAACGCACTTCCATCGGCGCCGGAGCAACACGTTGGTTTTCAATCACTAGATCAACTACTACTTCGCAATCAGCAAAAATATCGTCGTTGCTGCGAGCCGCAAATGTAAGAACCACATTGGTCTCAGCATCAGGATGTAATAACACTCGGTTGGAAAAGGAATCATCCATGTCGAGAACCGCTTCTAGCGGCTCGTAGTCAACAATCACTGTCTCAGCGGCATCGATACCGGATGATTTATCTTCGCTGACAACAATTGCTACGAGATCGCCGACGTAACGAACCGTGTCAATTGCCAAATACGGAAACAACATTGCCTTATTCATCATGCCGTTGGCTGGACCAGCTGGCGCAATATCAATGTCGGCTGCAGTCCATACGTAGCGAATGCCTGGCATTGACAACGCTTCGGAAGCATCAATACCAGTAAGACGGGCATGTGCCATTGACGAACGAACAAATGTGAGGTGCAATGCGCCTGGCATTGGCAAGTTTGCGATGTACGTTCCCTCGCCAGTGAGAAATCGAGGGTCTTCAATACGAACAACTCGGGTACCGAGGATGCTCATGCTGACCAACCACCGTCAACGATAAATTCTGATCCGGTTGAGTATGCACTGTCATCGCTACCGAGATACAACGCAAGACGTGCAACATGAATTGGTTCTGCTTCGTACCCGAGTGGAATTCGAGTGCGGACCGCTTCACGTACACCCTCACCAGCCTCGTCAAATGTTTGCAACATTGGAGTATCAATGATTCCGGGATGAATGGAGTTCACACGAACACCAAACGGTGCAAGTTCTTTTGCGACACCTTTTGTCATGCCACGCACTGCCCACTTGCTAGCACCATAGGCAAGGAAACCAGGAGTGCCATTAAGACCAGCGACAGATGAGATATTGACAATGCTTCCCTTGCCGCGATTCACCATGTGTGGAGCAACTGATTTCATACCGAGGAACACGCCAGTGACATTGATGTCCATCGTGCGACTGAATGCAGGAAGCGTTGTATCAAGTACTGAACCACGTTCAAAGATTCCGGCGTTGTTGACAAGAATGTCGATCTGACCGAAAGTTTCGAGTACAGATGCAACAACCGCGTTCCAGTCATCTTCGCTGGTCACGTCGTGATGCAGGAAAACACATTTCGAACCATCGGGCGAAAGACGCTTTGCGGTCTCTTGACCAACCGAGTCAAGTACGTCACTAATGACGACTCTGGCCCCTTCATCGATAAAGAGTTGCGCTTCAGACGCACCCATTCCACGTGCACCACCAGTGATTAGTGCGACTTTGCCTTCAAGACGAGATTTTCCCATGAGGGAAATAGTACTCGCCGACTTCACCAAGCCTTTAGTGAACGATTCCGGCCTTGTCGTCAGACCGAATCTGCAACACCAGTCTCATTGCCACCACTACTAGCAACGAGGCAAACAGCACATTCGAGACCGTGTCAGACATACGTGCCGAGATCCATCCGCCGCCAATGGCAGACGGAATTCCTGAGAGCCCGACGGTAGCTGCCGCGCGTAAGTCCACATTCTTCTTCATGCGATTTCGATACGTGCCCATGAGCGATGTGGGGATGATGACCAAGACCGATGTTCCCTTGGCCAGGGCTGCCGGCAAGTGCAACAACATCATCATCGCTGGCACCATGATGATGCCTCCGCCTACCCCGAGTAACCCAGCAAGAATTCCAGTCGCAACACCAATTGCAACTAAGGCGACAATATTGCCAACGGTTAGTACTCCGCGCGTTCCAGAATCAATAGGAAGAAATAGCCGTATAGCTGTAATGAGAAGAATGCCAGCAAAGGCAATCGCCAAAACTCGGTGCGGCAAAACGTTCAGCAATTTCGTACCAAGAACAGCGCCAGCAAGTGCTCCTACTGCAAGACACAGACCAACACGAAAATCAACATGATCATGACTCCAATACGACATTAATGATGCGGCCGAGATGGGCAACACCGCTGCTAACGAAGTTCCGTGAGCGACGCGCTGATCCATCTTTGCGATAAGGACTAAACCAGGCACAATAAGGATTCCCCCACCGACGCCGAACATGCCAGATAAGAAACCAGCAGCTATTCCTACAAGGGCTACGGTGACTATTGGTGATGATTGCGGGGGCTGAATTGAACTTGATTGGGCTTGCGACATTGTTATCTCCCCATAGATGTTCCCACATCGTGGTTCATTCCGTAAGTTTCTAATAATGAGGAACAGGACCTATTTTCTCGGGCTACCGATTGCCGTGGTTCTTCTTTCTGCATGTGCCGTATTCACAGCAAAATCTCCGACCAATATGTCAACTACTGGCACGCTCGTTTCTCAAATCACATCACACTGCACAGACTTGGACGCCCCCGAACTCGGTGAAGGAAAAATGTGTATCGATAATGGCTTCAGAATAAAAGCTGACGATTTCTCATTTTCTAATTGGGGAAGATCAACAGAGGCTGATGCCAACGTCACCATTCAAACTCTTGTCGATTTATTTGGCCACAGCGCGGTCTGCATTGACGGGCCATCCACCGAATGTGTGATGCGGCCAACAACTGTGCAGAAACTTGAAGAATGGAACAACGCTCTTGCTGGCGGACGGTGCGAAGGGTTAGCAACATTGAGTACGCGATTTCTTCTGAAACTTGATGACCCGACTACGTTCGTTTCCACTGCAACACGCGTAGCTGATTTACAGCGTGGAAATCAATTACTTGATTCCACAATTGTCTACTGGTGGACCACACAATTTCTTACTGAAGTATCTGACCGAGCTGCAACCTCTCGTACGAAGTCACCGCTGCAATTAGTTGATGACCTCATTCAGGGCTTAGCCAATGGCATTGGATACACCGTTGGCATATATTTTGGATCATCTGGGCATGCAGTTACTCCGTTTGCAGTGACGCATCGTGGAAACGACTTCATCATTCACGTATATGACAATAATTTTCCTGGCGTGCGCAAGGAAATAGTTGTTAACGGAAGCTCAAACACGTGGACATACGCGGCCGCACGCGCACAACCAGACGGAAGCACCATTGATTGGACTGGCACGATAGGAACATTGGAACTCACCCCAATGTCGTCTCGTAAGGGGCCATTCAAATGTTCCTTCTGTTCAACCTCTGCAACCGACACTGTGCTCACTATTGCATCACGTGATCCTGCAACTGCTGGCTACACATTCATTACAACTCGTGACGGACAACGCATTGAAGCTTCACCAGATGGCGTAGTCAACACGATTACAGGTTCCACATATGCCATCAGCAAGGGTTTGGGTGGCGGACTTGTCACTATTCGTATTCCGAACACCATCACCGATTTTGATGTTGAAGTGCGGCGAGGATCATCTGTCATTCCAGCAGCCGACGTAGTGGTGGCAATACAGCGTCCAAAGATGGCAAACATTCAGGTATCCGGTGACTTAGCCCACACGGTTGTCGGTTCATCATCAAAGAGCACAACACTGATTGCAGTCCGCTCTGATTCCACTTCGGTATCCGCTCCAATAGAGAATTCAGCGAGGCTCAGCATCGCTGCTGGCGGTCAACTCTCGAGCACAGAACTGCCTCGGGGTCACACTCTCCTGATTCGTCAGATAAAAGACAAAGCAATTGAAGTTGCAGTCAAGGGCGAGAACGGCTCTGAGATTAGTTCCACATCTCTCACCGCATCTGAAGACTCTCCTGCAACCGAAGTAACGCTTGCGATTAATGAATTAGGGGCAATCGTTGCAACATCAGCAGACGTTGAACCAGTGCCTGTACATGTACCAAGCACTGTCAATTTCATACCTGGTAAAAAGAGACCAACAGCATCTCCGACTACTACCACTGACCCAGCGAGCATTGAGATTGCACTGCCCGACTAGGCAACAACTACCTACTGAAACTGTGACGCAATATTGGCCCAAATTGAGCCGTATGCATCAAGGCGTTGTTCAGCGCTGCCACCCAATGTGAAGTCAGGAACACATACTTCATCGAAACCCTGATCAACGTATTGACCAATGGCATCAACAATTTGTGAAGTGGTGCCCACAATGGATCGTTCCATCGGCACCTTTGTCTTCAATTTTTCAGCTGATGCTTCGTCGGGAGTTACAAAAAACAGTGCCTGTACAGACTTTCGCATCGTGTTGATATCGCGACCTTCTTTGTCACAGGCCTCATGTAATTTTTGCATGACTTCGCCGGCGCCTTCGGGTGGTCCCCATGTATTCCACTCTTGAGCGAAACGTGCGGTGAGGCGCAACATGCGTGGCCCGCCTGTTCCGACAAGAATTGGCAAGGGTGACTGCACTGGCTTTGGTTCACAAGGAGTATCAATAATTGTGAAGTGTTTGCCCGCAAACGACACACGGTCTTCTGACAACATGCGCGACGTGATTTCAATTGCTTCTGCAAATCTGTCAACGCGGTCCTTGTTTCCAAAGAGCTCTATGCCAAATGCTGTGTGCTCATTGATTTGCCACCCAGCACCCATACCGAGAACAAAACGACCATTACTAATGCGATCAATCGTGGCAGCACGATTAGCAATGAGCGCTGGATGATTCATCGTGGTTGGAGTCACCAGTGATCCGAGACGAATCCGTGACGTAGTAACGGCAAGCGCCGACAAGATACTGAAACACTCATGCATGTCACCACCGATAGTTTCACCAGCAGGAGTGTTCGGCATGTAATGGTCTGCGTACCACAGGCCATCCCAGCCCATGTTTTCTATTTCAGTAGCAAGGTCACGAACTTCAGTCCACGGACGATCACTATTAGGCCAAATCGAAAACTTCATTGACGATTAAGGAATCAGGATGGACCGCTGAACATACCGCGGTATGTCTCTGGCTTTCCAGGAGACTCTTCACCCTCGTAGCGGTTGATCTCTGAGCGAGCCACAACATTCCAGTGCACTTCGTCCGGACCATCAGCCAAACGCAATGTGCGCTGACTTGCGTACATACGAGACAACGGAGACCACTGAGAAACACCAGTTGCACCGTGCATCTGAATTGCTTCGTCGATGATGGCGCATACGCGAATAGGCACCATTGCCTTGACGGCGCTGACCCAAATACGAGCTTCGGCGTTACCCATTGTGTCCATCGCCTTTGCAGCACGAAGGACCATGAGACGACATGCTTCGATTTCAATACGAGCCTTTGCAATGACTTCTGGATTCTTACCCAAACGAACAATTGGCTTTCCAAATGCTTCACGAGTAAGTCCACGACGAATCATGAGTTCGAGCGCACGCTCTGCTGCACCGATTGAGCGCATGCAGTGGTGAATACGACCCGGTCCGAGACGAACTTGTGAAATTTCAAATCCCTTTCCTTCGCCTTGCAAAATGTTTTCTTTTGGCACGCGCACACTGTTGAAACGAATGTGCATGTGACCATGAGGTGCATCGTCTTCGCCGAACACTTCCATTGGCCCAACAATTTCAACACCTGGGGTGTCTTTCGGAACAAGAATTTGCGAGTGCTTGCGGCTCGGAGGGCCATCAGGGCTAGTCAGCAACATCACGATGAAAATCTTGCAACGTGGGTCGCCTGCACCTGATGCGTAGTACTTGTCACCAGTGATGACCCACTCTTCGCCATCAAGCTCTGCGCGACACTGAAGGTTCTTTGCATCAGACGAAGCAACATCTGGCTCGGTCATGACATATGCAGAACGAATCTCGCCATTAAGAAGCGGCGTCAACCACTTTTCTTTCTGTGCTGGTGTTCCAACGCGTTCAAGAACTTCCATATTTCCGGTGTCAGGAGCTGAACAGTTCAAGCTCTCTGATGCAAGCGGACTCCGACCTAATTCAACTGCGATGTATGCATAGTCAAGGTTGGAAAGGCCCTCGCCTGTTTCTGCGTTTGGCAAGAAAAAGTTCCACAACCCTTGTGCCTTTGCTTTTGACTTAACGCCTTCAAGCAATTCAAGTTGACCAGGCGCGTATTGCCAGCGATCATCTCTGTTTTCGCCTAGGGCGTAAAACTTTGCGGCCATTGGCTCGACTTCTTCTGCAATGAACTTCTTCACAGCATTGAACAAAGGCAGTGCCTTTGCAGACATTGCAAAGTTCAATTCTGAGTCGGTCTCGTTTCCTGTGTGCATTCCTGACTTTGGCATGATGTCCTCCTACGTAGGTCCCCAGCGCGGGGCATGGTACGACCTTAGTTCCCAATGGGCTAAATCTCCTGAGGCGGAGGACACAGGGTAGGTACCCCTCATTAATAAGGTCACGCCAACGACCACTAATGTTGTTAGGCACCTCCAGAAGGGTCCTCATGTCAAACAACGAGCAACCGAAACCAGCCTCTGTTCATACCAAGGCTAAGAACTCCACGGTTACCGCACCTACGGATGCCGGTGACTTCGATCGTGCCAAGCGCGGCTTTATCGCTTCCCTTCCCACTGGCCGTATTACTGATGCCTCCGGCCGCATGGTGACGGATGTCAATAGGTACGACTTCCTTCGCGCTGGTGGCCCTGCACCAGAAACTGTCAACCCCAGCTTGTGGCGCCATGCCCAACTCAATGCGCATCACGGTCTTTTTGAAGTTGCCGACGGAGTGTGGCAAGTACGTGGCTACGACATCTCGAACATCACCTTTATAAAGGGGACAGAAGGCTGGGTCGTTATTGACCCCCTGACAACCGAAGCAACAGCTCGCGCCAGTTACGAGCTCATCACTGCGGAACTTGGGCCTCGCCCCGTGACCGCCGTGATTTACACCCATTCCCACGCAGACCATTTCGGCGGAGTTCTTGGTGTCACAACTCAAGCCGAAGTTGATGCCGGAAAATGCCGCGTTATTGCGCCGGTTGGTTTCTTGCAAGAAACTGTCGGCGAAAACGTCATCGCTGGACCTGCCATGGGGCGACGCTCCGCCTATCAATTTGGCCCTCAGTTACCAGCAGGACCAACTGGCCATGTTGACTGCGGGCTCGGTAACTCAGTTCCGCTTGGGCCTCCAGGATTAATCGCGCCAACCGAAGACATCACGTTCACGGGCGAAGAATTGGTTGTCGATGGTGTTCGCATTATCTTCCAGTTGACTCCGGAAACTGAAGCACCAGCTGAGATGAACTTCTTCTTTCCTGATCAGGGTTGGTTGTGTATGGCAGAAAATTGCTCACACACAATGCACAACTTGGTACCAATTCGTGGCGCACTAGTTCGTAACTCATTGAAATGGTCGAAATACATCGATGAGGCAATCGAAATGTTTGCTGCGGATACAAAGATTCTTTTCACATCGCATAACTGGCCGCGTTGGGGAAATGAAGATCTTCATCAGTTCCTGATTCAGCAACGCGACTTGTATAAATGGATTCACGACCAGACCATGCGCTTGGCAAACCAAGGGTTCACTCCACTTGAAATTGCGGCCACTCTTGTATTGCCCGATGAGTTCAAGGCCAATGACCACACCAGTGGCTATTACGGAGACTTGGTACACAACTCAAAAGCGGTGTACCAGCGTTACCTCAGTTGGTATGACGGCAACCCAGCAAACCTCAACAAATTGCCACCTACCGAAGTGGGCAAACGATACGTAGAACTTGCTGGTGGCGCCGAAGCACTTGTTGCTAATGCTCAGAATGCATTTGACAAAGGCGATTACCGCTGGGTGACAGAGTTGCTAAATCATTTGATGTTTGCAGACCCGACAAATACTGCTGCTCGCAACTTACAAGCTGATGCGATGGAACAATTGGGATACCAAGCAGAGTCCTCCACGTTCCGCAATGCGTATCTGATGGGTGCACAAGAATTACGCCAAGGACCACCAAAGCCGACACCGATGCCGGTTCGCAATAAAGGATTGTTGCTTGCAATGACAATCGAACAACTTTTTGATTCGCTATCTGTGCGAATCAAGTCAGAGGAACTGGGCGGAGTTTCACTCTGCGTGAACTGGCACTTCACAGACATTGACGAGAAGTGGATTCTTGGCATTTCAAACCGCACGTTGTACGCAACTCCGGGGCGTCATGAAAAATCTGCTGCTGCAACAATCAGGTTGACGCGACTCACCATGCTCGATGTGGTCACCCAAGCAACAACTTTCGTTGACCAAATCACGGCGGGCACCATCTCAATTGATGGTGATGCGTCAGCATTGCTACAGATTTTCGGCAATCTCGACACAATTACAACGGGATTTGCAATTGTTGAACCATAACTTGACCGCTGAGACCGCTATCCACCACAAGTTCCTGCCAATTGGATAAAACATGGGTGGGTAGAGACTCACCTTCCTAGGGGGATCCTTATGAAACATTCACGCATTATGGGTGCCGAGGCTTTCGGTACCTTTCTTCTCATGATGGGCGGACCGGGTACCGCCATTCTTGTTCCAGCATTTGACGGCAAAGTTTTGATGGTGTCTTTGGCTTTCGGACTCTCGTTGTTAGTCGCTGCATATTCAGTTGGCCCCGTGTCCGGATGCCATATCAACCCCGCAGTTACTATTGGTCTTGCAATCAGCAAAAAGATCGATAGAGCACTCATTCCGTATTACATCGTTAGCCAACTAATTGGCGCAGCACTCGGTGGTGCGGCAATTCTGGGCATTGCAAATGGAATAAAGACCGGATTCTCAGTGTCGACCGCCAACTTTGCCGTCAACGGATACGACGCCCTGTCACCAAACGGTTACAACTACATGTCAATGATGCTGGTGGAAATCATTCTTACTGCAGTTCTTGTCTACGTTGTGTTGGCCACAACCAGTCCAAAGTTTTCTCAAGGTTTCGGTGGACTCACTGCAGGTATGACGCTTGCGTTGATTCACATGATCAGCATTCCCATCGATAACACGTCGGTCAACCCTGCTCGTTCATTCGGAGTTGCAATTTTCGCTGGCGGCGATGCAATGACTCAGTTATGGGCGTTCTTCGTGTTCCCCATCATTGGCGCTGTAATTGGCTCAATCCTTTATAAAGCCATTAACGAATAAACCGTGTTCCTCATGGCATGACACGGCAGTCACTCGACCGCCTACTGTTATGCCATGACATCGATTATTGATATTCCTCGCGTCAATACCCCTACGGGTGGTTGGCACGGCGAAATGCCAGGCCCATTCTTGACTGCGGCTTCAGAACCACTTATTGCCGGAGCTCCGGATCTTCGTGGAACATGGCGCGCATTAGAAGTCACCATCAACGGCGAGCCTGCACCAGAGAACTTGCCTATGTGGAAACATGTGGAACGCATTGAACAAGCCGCCGATCGTGCAATTGTCACTGCAGGCCACGTCATTCATGACTTCCCCCATGTCGATGGCAGTTTCGAAAATGGCTGTCACGATGTTTTAGAGATGGACCTCACGACTCCAATGGTGGTGGCGGCTAGTTACGAAGATGGCGTCTTTGTGTTGCGCCCCCAGGGAATGCCTGGCATTGAGGTCAAGCGGTGGCGTGATGGCGAATACCTGATGTGGGAATACCACGGCGCTTTCTCTATGAAGCTGGAGCGCATAATCTAGGGACCTCACCGAAATGAGGTCGCCATATGGCGCATCGCGTCACTGCACCAGCTATGCAACGAGCACGTCG
>CAMDVC010000027.1 GCA_945878785.1 Bifidobacterium breve
GTATGACTCTGTTCCCATGCGGCAATCGGTGACTGGGTAAATGAGTGCTTGAAACACAAGCGGTACTGGTTGCAACTGCGCAACGACAGCAGCCAGGTTTCCACCGGCACTGTCGCCACCCACTGCCATGCGCGTTGAGTCGACACCAAGGTCATCTGCATTCTGGTGCGCCCACAATGTGGCACGAATGCAATCTTCTAAACCAGCAGGAAACGGATCTTCTGGTGCAAGTCGATATTCAACTGACAGAACTGCATGACCAGATTGATTCGCAAGTGAACGGCAGACGCCGTCATGTGATTCGAGAGACCCGATCACCCAACCGCCACCATGTAAAAACACAAGTAGCCCCATGTCGTTTCCTGCACGTGGCTTGTAGAGGCGACAACGAACACCTAAGGCATTGACCTCACGCATTTCATGCACGTGTTCGTCTGACTTGTAGTCAGTAGTAGCACGAGCAGCACGAGCTTCTTGTGGTGTTTGCTCTGAGAAACTCTTTTGCTGGCGTGATGCCATCAATGCAACAAGTCGCTCGGCTTGAGGATGCAGTGTCATGATTTATTCAGCAGGCTTTGGAGCTGCTTCTGCAGCTGGTTCGACCTTTTTCTTGACTGCGGGAGTTCCCACTTTGACAGAAGTCTCAGCCCAATCTGGCCAACGACGACGACTCACAATTGACAATGTGCGAAGAAGTTTCATAGCCACTTCGTCTTCTTGTGCTGGGCGAGCAATGATCACATTGTCAGCAATCATGCGTTTAATGACTTCTTCACCGAGTTCGGTGCGCACGATTGTGAGTGTCCAGTCATTGTCTTTGCCAATCCCACCAGTTGCGATGTCTGAATGTTCTGCTGCAAAGTCAGGACAGTTCTTGCAACCTGTCCGAGTCCAGCCGTGGCATTCCTTCAAGTCTATTTCGTGGAATGAACCATCTTTCATCCAGATCTGGAAAGCACCCTTGATGTTCATCTTCACCATGTCTTCTTTTTTCAGGCCGTACTTGGCCTCGAAGAGTTCAGGAAAGATTGCATCATCAAACGTCTTTGAGCACAAAAGTCCAATGGTGAAGAGGAATGGCTTTGAAACTTTTCCTGCTTTGCGATCCCACATGACAGGGGGAGACGATGTCTGGCATCCCATGCCGACAAGCGCAAGACGTGACAGACCCTTTTCCTTTGCTTCTGGCAATGCAAGTGGGTTTGCGCAGTAGGTGTAACGACTACCGGCAGTGGCTAAGACTTCTTCACGGTTAGTAACAACAGCTGGCTTTGCTTTCCACTTGTCGTCGTCTTCAACGCCACTGACGAGTGCACCATCGATGTAGTCATTCTTGAGAAGCCAAATCAACATGGCCGAAACAAATCCGCCGTCTTGGCCCTTTGAATGCTCTTCAGTGTCTACTGCGCGAGTCAGAAGCAGTTGGCGCCAAATGCCTGACATTTCATCTGGTTCGCGTGTGCGTCCAAACAGGTGCATGTCTGCAGATTCTTCCCACTTGCGGAATCGTGGGCATGCACGGGTGCATGTGGTGCAACCTTTTTCTCCGTGAATGCAATTGTCGAGACCGAGTTCTTCTTCGATATGAAAAGGAATGTATTTGCCTTCTTCATGTTCATACCCGATGACATCGTGTGGGCACGTAACAACGCATCCGGCGCATCCGGTGCATAGGCCAGTCTCAATGACCTCCTCGTACAGCTCTTTCCATTGTGCGGTCCAGCGAGTTGCTTTTGCGGGGGTGTCTGCCGTCATTGTCATGCTTGCAGACTAGGGGCTAGATGGCGTCTGCTCCATGTTCGCCCGTACGGATGCGGATGATCTGTTCCACGTTGGTGACCCAGATCTTTCCGTCCCCGATCTTGCCCGTAGAGGCTGACTCACGAATGACATCGAGGGTGCGCTCGAGGGAGCTGTCCTCGACTACCAATTCAATGCGCATTTTCGGCACGAAATCAATTTGGTACTCAGAACCTCTGTAGGTCTCGGTATGTCCGCCTTGGCGGCCAAAGCCCTTTACCTCGGTCACTGTGATGCCTTGGACGCCTGCTGCTTTGAGAGCCTCTTTAACGTCATCAAGCTTGAAGGGCTTCACGATTGCTGTAATCAACTTCATGGTCTTAGTCTGCCTTTTGTGTAGTGGTTGTTGTGTTCATTACTGGTACGCCGCTTCTGCGTGTTGGCTTTGGTCAAGGCCAACTAGTTCGTCTTCTTGGCTAACTCGCAACCCGATGGTGGCATCAATGATCTTTGATGCCAGCCAGGTGACGATGAATGAGAAGGCGAAAGTGGCAGCAATTGCTAAGAGTTGATTAACCAATAATTTTGAACCCCCACCGAATAACACACCGTCAAAGCCGAGTGAGTTGACCTTTGTGTCTGCAAATAGTCCAAGAAGAAGGGCTCCAGTAATTCCACCGATTAGGTGGACAGCGACGACATCGAGGCTGTCGTCGAAGTTAAAGCGAGTCTTCAATGTAAGCGCGAGATAGCAGACAGCTCCGGCAACAAGACCGATGATGATGGGGGCAGCGCCACCAACGAAACCAGCACATGGTGTGATTGCAACGAGTCCTGCAACAGCTCCTGATGCTGCACCCAACGTTGTTGCATGTCCTGCGCGCAGTTTTTCAACAAGCAACCAGGCCAACATTCCACTGGCAGCTGCGAGATGTGTGTTCACAAGCGCTTGAGCAGCAAGTCCGTTTGCCAACAGTGCAGAGCCGGCATTGAAACCGAACCAACCGAACCACAAGATTCCTGTACCAAGCATGACGAATGGAAGATTGTGTGGCGGCATCGCCTCACGTGGCCAGCCTTTACGGTTTCCCAACACAAGGATGACTGCAAGCGCAGCTGCACCAGCGTTGATGTGAACTACTGCACCACCTGCGAAGTCGAGTGCGCCACGTTGGAATAACCAACCGTTCGGGCTGAACACCCAGTGCGCAACAGTGGGGTAGACGATGATTGCCCAGATGCCAATGAGGATCGCATAGGCAGAAAACTTCAAACGGTCCGCTGTTGCACCTGTAATGAGTGCAGGTGTAATCACTGCAAACATCATTTGATACGCAAAGAATGCAAGAACTGGAATAGCTAATGCAAAGTCACCTGTGTATCCAGGAAGGGATTCAATAGTTGCAAGGTCTTTCATCAAGGCAAAGTCAAAGTTGCCGATGTACTTGCCAGTGCCGCCAAACGCGAGGCTGAAACCGGCAACGGCCCACAGAACACTGATAAGTCCCATTGCGAAAAAGTTCTGCATCAACATGCCAAGAACGTTCTTCGAGCGAACCATTCCGCCATAGAAGAAGGCAAGCCCTGGGGTCATGAAAGCTACAAGGGCTGCCGAGGTCAGCACCCAAGCCGTAGCTCCTGAATCAATAGTTGCACCAAATATCATTTCTATATCTCCTGTACTTGTAAGAACGAGGTAACTCTAGAAGTGCGTTGTTTCGGGATTGTTTCTAAACGGTGAAAGGAATATCAAGCCCGATTTTTTAATTTTTTACTGAGAGTGTCTGATGCGCCAGCGAAGTAGTGGTGGAGTGATCACAGTCGTGAAGAGAACAACAAGTAACACAACTGCATATAACTCATCATCGAATACTCCAATTGCCACTCCGATGGATGCAAAAATCAAACCAACCTCGCCACGCGGAACCATTCCTATCCCGATTAATAATTTGTCGGCATTCGTGCCTCTCGCTCCGATAGCAGCAACCATTTTTCCAATCACAGCGATAACCGAAAGGATGGCAGCGATGAACAGGACATGTTGTGAGAAGAATTTGGTGACATCTGTGTCGATGCCGATCTGCAAGAACAAGATCGGAATAAAGATGGCGCCCAGCGATTTAAAGTCTCGAGAAATTTGGTCATGCTGAGGCGTGCGAGACAGTGCTGTGCCAGCGATGAAGGCGCCAATAATCGGTGCAAGTTGTGCGCCGCTGGCCGCTGCGGAGAATCCAAAAGTTAAGCCGGCTGCAAGAACTCCGACAGTCGCAGGTGAAACTGCACGTTCACCAATGAATGCGAATAGGCGGGGGATAACTAAAATTCCAACAGCCCCAGCAACAGCTATGAATCCAACAGCGATGCCAATGGTGCTTGCCACGCCAGCAAAGTCAACTGAACCTTGCTGGACGATTCGAGTCACCACCGTCAGGATGATGAGTCCGAGAACGTCATCAGTAATGGCTGCGCCCAGAACAATGCGTGCTTCAGTAGTCGAGAGCGCGCGTAAGTCACCGAACACTCGAGCAGTAATACCCACGCTAGTGGCGGCAAGTGCAGCTCCGAGGAACAGTGATGCATTGAAAGATTCGCCGAGAACTGTTCCTGCCAAGACACCGGACGACATAGGGACAACTACACCGATGATGGCCACGAGCATTGATACACGACCAACTTTTCTCAGCTCAGTGATGTCCATTTCCAGGCCAACTTCAGCCAGCAAGATAATCACGCCAACTTCAGCCAAGATACGCATTGCGTCGCTGGGGTCGATGAGCCCAAGCATTGATGGGCCGATGACGATGCCCGCAAAGATTTCGCCGAGCACAGCAGGAACACGAATCCGTTCGAATAGCTCTGCTGCAATCTTGGCAACAATGAGAATTATTGCAAGGTCAGTGAAAATTGAGCCGAAATCAATGCCGCCACCGGTGGCGAGTAGCGCTGAATTCATGCTTTAAGTTACATCTCACGAGTAAGGAGTTTCACGGCCGCTGTGCCCACCCTTTGGGCAGGAACCGTGATGAGTGGCTCAGTCCGTGGCTTCAGGGCATGTGGCCCATTTTTCGGATTTGTCTGCCCTCTGTGAATGGTGTGTAAACAGACACATTCGTACAATGTGCGGAAATGGCTATTTGTACGACAGAATTACACACCATGGAACTTACCTACGCCCCCGAAGACGAACTATTCCGCGCCGAAATTCGCGCGTGGCTCCAAGAGAACTTGCCGAAGGGTTGGTTCGATAAAGGTTTCGAAATGAGCAACGACGCTCGCGACAAGTTCAACAGTGAATGGCCGAGCAAATTGTTTGAAGGCGGATGGATCTGCGCAACGTGGCCAAAGGAATACGGCGGCAAGGGATTGACAACAATGCAAGGCGTTGTGTTGTCAGAAGAGTTTGCAAATGCAAAAGCTCCGATGCGTGCCGACTTCTTTGGTGACACTCTCGTTGGTCCAACACTTCTTCAGTGGGGAACAGAAGAGCAGAAGAAGGAATTCCTTCCACAAATTCTCAACGGTCAAGTGCGCTGGTGCCAGGGATTCTCCGAGCCAAACTCTGGTTCTGACCTTGCAAGTTTGAAGACAACTGCTGTTCTTGACGGTGATGAATGGATCATTAACGGCCAGAAGGTATGGACCACACAAGGTCACCATGCTGACTATTGCTTCCTTCTCACTCGTACAGATAACGATGCGCCAAAGCACAAGGGTATTTCGTACTTGTTGGTGCCAATGCGCCAGCCTGGTGTTGAAGTGCGCGGAATTGTCCAGCCAGATGGCACCGCAGAGTTCTGCGAAGTGTTCTTCGACAATGCACGTTGCCCTAAGGACAATGTTGTTGGTGGAATCAACAATGGTTGGATCGTCACAAACTCCACATTGGCGTTTGAGCGCGGAATGTCAGCCACCACCGGGTATCGCCGCTTCGAAGCGGAATACAAGGCCATGGTTCGCGGTGCAAAGGAAAACGGACGCATCAATGACCCAGAAATTCGCCAGCGCCTCATGCAGTACTACACCAAGATTCAAATCTTGAAGATCAACGGACTTCGTTCGCTTTCTACCACCCTTATGGAAAAGAAAGATCCGAGCATGGCTGCACTTGGTGCTAGCAACAAGATGTTCTGGACCGAAATGCACCAACGTGCAATGGAACTTGCTCTTGACATATCAGGTGCAAACGCCATGCTCGTTGATTACGCAATGGGTGATGGCAACTGGCCAGGAACTTCACGCGACAAGCGTCGTGACGGTTACCCAGTCAGCGGCATGATGTCCTCATTCTTCTTCTCGCGTTCAGAAACAATCTGGGGTGGAACAAGTCAGATTCAGCGCAACATCGTTGGTGAACGAGTACTTGGTCTTCCTAAAGAGCCAAGCAGCAAGTAGAGCTAACTTCTGTCAGCATCATTTGATGCTGACTCATTATCTTGATATGCGGCGTGTGTGCGCAACGGTAGTTCTTTCACACGAAGGCTGAAAAGAAATGCAATGACCATGAGTGGAATTGCAAGTCGGAAAACAGTGGTAATCGCATCGGACATTGCATTGATGACTTCTGTGCGACCTGGTTCGGGAAGAAGATTTATTTTGCGCGGTGCCCGAAGCAATTTCGGGTCAACAGTTCCAGACAATTGTGCGTTCAAGATCGTTCCGTAGACAGCAACAGAAATAACGCTTCCGAGCGAACGACATAGTTGGGCAGTTGAGCTAGCGATGCCGAGATCACGAATATCAACGCTGTTTTGAATCGCGGTAGTTGATGTTGGAAATGAGGCGCCTGAACATAAACCAATGAAGGCCATTCCAATGAGGCCTACTCCAATGCCCATTCCAGATTTAGAGATGAACGCTACGAGTGTCATTCCGACGATTCCGAGTGCAGTACCGATAATGGGCCAGATGCGATAGTGGCCGGTGGCGGTTACTTTTCGTCCGACGAGCGTGCTCGAAAAAGTGAGGCCAAGCATCATTGGTACGAGTAGTAACCCCGAATTTGTTGGCGAGATGCCAGTAACAGCTTGTAAGAAGAGCGGCATGAATGAACTCACTAATGTCATCGATGCACTCACGAACGTGGTCAATGGAACCAAAGTTTTCACCGTGGGATTTTTGAAGAGATGCAGTGGAAGCATTGGGTTCTCAGCATGGGGTTCCCATAAAAACAGTGCAGCGATCAAAATAGTTGATACGAAACCGAGGCTAAGAGTAGGGCGTGACGACCATCCGTATTCAACAGAAGCCCATGAGATGGTGAGAATCAATGTGCCAATTCCTCCGACAAGCAGCACTGCACCAAGTGTGTCGATGCTGGTGTCGCGACGTGTCGTTGGCAGGTGTAGATATTTTTGGGTCATTAAGAGAGCGACAAGTCCGAACGGCAAATTGATGATAAAGATCCATCGCCAGGAAAAATTGTCAACAATAATTCCACCAATGAGTGGTCCGAGTACGCCGGCGATTGCAAAAACGCTAGTGAACGCACCGACGTATCTGCCCCGCTCGCGCGGAGGGACAATGTCAGCGATAACAACAAATGTCATGGCCATAATTCCGCCACTTCCGATTCCCACGAAAGCTCGCGCCGCTACGAGGACAGCCATGTTCGGTGCGACCGAACAAAAGACAAGTCCGAGTAAAAACACACTGATTGAGATCTGGGTCAACTTTTTACGCCCGTATAAGTCGCTCAATTTTCCAATGAGAGGAGTAGCAGCTGTTGACGTCAGGAGATAGGCAGTAAGGACCCAGGTGTAGGCCTTCGTGCCGCCTCCGCCAATTTGGCTCACGATCTCGGGGAGTGCAGTGCTCACGATTGTCCCGTTGAGAGCCGTGAGGAACGCCGCTGCCATCATGGCTGCATAAATCAATTTGATGTCACGCTGGGAAAGCGAAAATACTTGTGTTTCGATAGTTGCATTCTACAACTAGTGAGTTTCGCTGGCACGAACCGTGGCTAATCTTCCGAAGTGCCCCCTGATATTCCATTTTTTTCGCGACGCACATGCAAGGCACCTTTTGGTGTTCTCACTGTGATCGGTTCTGACCTCGGGATTCGTTTTGTGATGTTTAACAATGACGCGCATCCGAAACCTCTTGAGAAACTTCCTATTTCAGATACTGAAATACATGATTCAGTTACTGATGCAATCACACAGTTGGAAGAATTTTTTGCTGGGTCTCGACATGACTTTGAATTACCGCTCGATCTGCGCGGGACCGAATTTCAAGTTGCAGCATGGAAAGCGTTGGCCGATATTCCATACGGCCACACTGCTTCATATGGACAACAAGCAGCATCGATTGGGCGACCGAAGGCTGTGCGCGCAATTGGTGGCGCAAATGGTCGTAATCCAGTCGCAATTGTGTTGCCGTGTCATCGCATAGTCGGTGCAGATGGTTCCCTCACTGGTTTTGGTGGTGGAATTGCTGTGAAGAAGTGGCTACTTGATCACGAACAGAGCATCCTCCACAGTGCGACTAGTAATCGCGCCTAGATTGTTCGAATGAGCACTATCTCAACAGTTCTTGCAGTCATTCTGATCTTCGTCTGCCTTGGCTCAGCGTTGATGGATTTTCGTAAGCCGGAAAAGCTTGTTGAAGAAATGAAGAAACTGAAAGTCCCGGTCGAGCGTTTGCCGCTTCTTGGCGTCATCAAGATTTTTGGTGCGATTGGTATTGCTATCGGATTCCAAAAAGTGCGACTTGGTGAATTAGCTGGAGTTGGCTTATGTCTGTACTTCGCAATTGCAACAGTGACTCATACGCGCGTGAAGGACTCAGTGAAGGACACAGCGCCTGCGTTCATTCTGTTTGTGATGTCAGTGCTGTACGTGCTGACAACAGTTGCCAAATAGCAACTAGTCGCGCATCTTTAGCCATTCGGTGTCGTCGCGCCCCAAGGCCTTTGCGCGCTTCGATATCCATAACGGAGTCTCCATTGGCAGACCCGCTTCGATATCTGCCACCATCTGACCATTTTCATCCCACATGTGGCATGTATTGAGGTTCATCGCGTATGAGCGCTTGCGTTGTTCTGCAGTGGACGCGCTGTCAGATTCTTGAGTGCCAAGCGCATTACCGACTCGCATTGACCAACCACTTTGAATAGCTACCGGAGCCATGGCAGCGAGCAACGCGCCGATGTGCGTGCAACCACGCGGTCCGCCAAATAGGTCTTTCACTTGTTTGTTGAACCCACGAGCAATGGAGAGGCCAACAAGCTTTTGATAGTCAGGTTCAATGTCTGTGCAATGAGTATGTGGGCGCTCATGGAAGGTGACGCTAACTTTTTGAATAACAAACATGGGGAAACTGATTTCAAGATCAACAACCATGTGGTGCACCCATAATGGGTCCGGATCGCCGGACAGATATAGACCTGCAGGCTTCTCATCGCATACAACTCCGCGCAGTAAGAAGAGGTCATCGCTCATCTTGTATGTGCGCGCTTCGTAGAAACGAGTGTGGATAAGTTCGCCACCCTCCGGGGCAGCAGGGAAATAATCACGAGTTGACACGCCCTCTACTGTGGCAGAAGGGGTCGATAGAGAGCGACTCGAACACAGTAAGAGGTCCTCTTTCCGCCGTGAATCAGGCAGACTGATTACATGACATCGCTTAAGGACACCCTCAAATCAGATCTCACTGCCGCTATGAAAGCGGGAGACAACATGTTGAAGTCCACATTGCGCATGGCCATTGCTGCCGTAATGAATGCTGAAGTTGCTGGTTCTGAAGCAGTTGAGTTGTCAGATGATCAAGTGTTGAAAATCTTGCAGGCAGAAACAAAGAAGCGTCTTGAATCTGCAGAGATCTACCAGCAGGCCGGTCGCACTGAAGCAGCTGACCAAGAATCGGCTGAAGCAGAAATTCTTTCGCGTTACCTTCCTGCCGCAATGGGCGATGACGAGTTACTTGCCATTGTGAATGAAGAAGTTGCAGCAGCAGTTGCAGCAGGCAATGAGGGCGCAAAAGCTATGGGTCTTGTGGTGAAAGCAGTTCGTGCTCGTGCAGGCTCAAGTGCTGATGGCGCAAAAATTGCTGCTCTTGTAAAGAGTGCGCTCGGCTGATGTCATCGTCAACGCCGGGTCCTGACGTTGCGCCCGTGTCTTCAACAATGCAACGTGCTGTTGAAGCACTTCGACGCACCATGAAGGCGATCTATCATGTGCATCCTGAACATGACAGTGAAGCCATTGCATCCATTGCAGAGCAACTAGAAAAAGAAATCACCGCTGCTGGCACGATGGGTCTCGGGCAGTCGTCTCTTGCGCGTCACACACGAAGCCCGCTGAACGGCTCCATGAATCCGATGGCGCCGCCAATGACTTTTGAATATGGCGAGAAGAGCATCACAGCAAAGGTTCGTTTCCATGAGGGATATCAAGGACCTCCTGCATGTGTGCATGGCGGAATAGTTGCTGCGCTTCTTGATGATGCGCTTGGCCGGACTCGCCACCTCACAGGCCGCAACTGCGTCACTGGCTCATTGAATATCACCTACAAGAGGCCTACTCCTTTGAATGCAGACCTTCTCGTCAACGCCAGAATCGACGAGATTCACGAGCGTAAGTTCATTGTGAGTGGGGAAATCACCTACGACGGTGAAGTCACAGCCTCTGCCATTGGGGTTTTCGTGTTCCTGGACACGGAAAAATTCAATGCACTCGTTTCTGATGCCCGTTCAGCTTCGCGCTGAAGCAACAATAAGGTGGGTCAACTACTTGAAAGGTCAAGCACTCCTATGTCTGATGAACTAATTCTCGATTCACTTCGCCGCCGTTTCCGCGCATTGTTTTCTTTGTATGAAGACGCCACTGCAACCATGACACTTGAGCAAGTGAACCATCGCGAGAAGCCACGCGTTATGCCGATTGCGTTCTCGCTGTTTCATTACGTGAACATGATTGACGCTTCAATGATGATGTTGACCGGTGAGATGTTCTTGTGCAATGACGAAATTCTTGATGCGATTAACCCCGGCATCCGTGACCACGGCAAGCACAAGACCGTGGACGAAATGGATGTTCAACAAATTGGCGACTATGACGCATTCATTGACTACATGAACAAAGTATTTGCTCGTATTGAAACATGGCTCACCACGTTGAAGCCAGAAGATCTCACTCGTCTCGTTGTGCCTCGACCATTCGGTCCACAAGTCATCAATACATTCTCGGCTCGCGTTGCTGGCCCAGAGGGAATCACTGTTCTTGACGGCGTCGAGTGCTGGCTCTACCAACACGGCATGCGTCACATGGGAGAAATTGAACTGTCCCGCGCCTTTGTCGGCCTGCAAGGCATGACTTCCTAGAAAATCGGCTGGCGCCCACGGCAGGAATTGAACCTGCGACCCCTTGCTCCGGAGGCAAGTGCTCTATCCGCTGAGCTACGTGAGCGTGACGTGAAGAATCACGATTGCGGTCAGTCTACGCCACGAAATATTGGAACCCCGTCTGCGGTGTTGCACAAGGCAGAATAGAAGCCCATGGCTGATCCATTTATCTCCGTTGCCGAACGCTTGGCACCCGCATTCGCGGCTGTTGCCGGTGGTACGTGCGACCCTGTGGTTCGCCCAAGCGACAGGGCAGATGGCCAGGCAAACGGCGCCCTTGCTCTAGCGAAGAAATTGGGTCTCCAGCCACGCGAGGTTGCGCAACAGGTTCTTGATGCTGCCGGTGATGTGTCTGACATGTTGGCGTCAACTGAAATTGCTGGACCCGGATTTATCAACCTGGTCTTTTCGAACACATTTATTGCTGAACAGTTATCAGAAGCAACGCACAATGCTCGATTAGGTGTGCGTGCATCATCAGATCCGCACACTGTTGTTGTTGACTACTCAGCACCGAACGTTGCAAAGGAAATGCACGTGGGTCATCTTCGCTCCAGCGTCATTGGTGATGCATTGGTGCGGGCATTGATGTTTGTTGGCCACACTGTTGTGCGAGAAAACCATATTGGCGATTGGGGCACACCTTTTGGCATGTTGATTGAACATCTCATTGACATGGGCGAAGGCAACGCTGCTGATGAATTGGGTGTTGGCGATCTTGATGGGTTCTACAAGGCTGCTCGTCGCAAGTTTGAAGAGTCTGATGAATTCAAGGGTCGCGCGCGTGCCCGTGTTGTGATGTTGCAAGGCGGCGACGAAGACACGCTGCGTTTGTGGCGAACACTGGTGAGTGAAAGTACCCGCTATTTCAACCAGGTGTATCGCCAACTTGATGTATTGCTTACTGATGATGACCTAATGGGGGAGAGCGCATACAACCACATGCTTGCTCCAGTTGTCGAGCGACTGCGTGAAGCAAAGTTGTTAGAAGAAAGCGATGGAGCCGAAGTTGTTTTCGTTGATGGCTTTACAAACAGAGACAACGAACCGTTGCCGTTGATTATTCGCAAAGGCGATGGCGGATACAACTACGCAACATCTGACTTGGCATGCGTTATTGATCGCGTCGAACGCCTTGGTGCGCGTTCACTTCTCTATGTAGTGGGTGCGCCACAAGCACAACACTTGCAAATGGTGGAAGCAGTTGCTCGCAAAGCTGGCTGGTTGCCAGAGGGATTCATTATGAATCACGTGTCGTTTGGCAGCGTGCTTGGTTCTGACCGCAAAATGTTGAAGAGTCGTTCCGGCGGAGAGACCGTGAAATTGAACGCACTGCTAGATGAAGCTGTTGAGCGTGCAGAAATATCTGTTGCTGAAAAGAACCCGGAGATGTCTGCTACAGACAGAACAGCTGTGGCAACCATGGTGGGCATTGGTGCCGTGAAGTATTCAGACCTCAGTTCAGACCGAGTGAAGGATTACATCTTTGACTGGGAGCGCATGTTGTCGTTTGAAGGCAATACCGCGCCCTACTTGCAGTACGCCCACGCGCGAATTTGCAGTATTTTCCGTCGTGCTGGCATTGACAGGGCAGCTGTTCGTGAAGTCATGCCCACACTGGACGAAGTGCAAGAGCGTGACTTGGCTTTGCGTATCCTGCGTTTTGATTCGGCGGTTTGGGAAATGATCGACACCCTTGGGCCACACAAACTGTGCACCTACCTGTTTGATTTGGCAACTGATTTCACATCATTCTACGAACATTGTCCTGTGCTGAAGGCCGATAATGATGCAATGAGAGATTCCCGTCTTGCATTGTGTGACGCCACAGCACGAATCATGTCTGAGGGGCTTTTGCTTCTCGGAATTAGAGCACCGGAGCAAATGTGAGCGCGATCCCACTTCGACTATTGCCAGATTCTGCAACCATCGGCACTGATGATTCATTATCAATAGGTGGCGTACGTGTTGCAGAACTGGCCGCGCAATATGGCACTCCGCTTTTCGTCTACGACGAAGACCACTTGCGTGCGCGTTGTCGCGCCGCAGTCAATGCATTCGGCGTAGGCAATGTTGTCTACGCCACGAAAGCTTTTATCTGTGGAGCAATGGCTCGTCTAGCGCACGAAGAAGGCTTACTGCTCGACGTTGCGACGGGGGGAGAACTACACACTGTTCTTCACGCGGGAGTTCCTGCAAGCAGTTGCGTTCTGCACGGCAACAATAAGTCTCTCGATGAACTTCGCATGGCAATTGCCGCAGACATTGACCACATTGTGGTTGACAGCTTTGATGAAATTGATCGAATCGAAAAACTGCATGCAGATGGTATGCCCGTCGTGCGAGTTCAATTGCGCATCACCCCAGGCGTGCATGTGCACACACACGAATACGTCTCCACGGGTCAGGATGATTCAAAGTTCGGCTTCAACCTAAATAATGGCGATGCACATAAAGCGATTGC
>CAMDVC010000028.1 GCA_945878785.1 Bifidobacterium breve
GCAATTGCAGGGGCATTTCTAGTGGTGCGCTCGGCCGGACTTGAACCGACAACCTTCTGATCCGTAGTCAGATGCTCTATCCATTGAGCTACGAGCGCTTGTTATTAGGAAAATAACTCTACCTGTGAGTTTTAGTTCCAGGCAGCCCAGCCGTTTGATCGCTTATATATGGCATATCCAGCCTTGGCATTCACTCTGGCATCCAGTAATTGACTGGCCGACGTGATTCCAATGTTTTTCAGCCAACTGCGATGCGCCAACCAGTGAATTTGAAATAACCCCAAGCAGCACCCGCCGTTATAGGCCGCGGCATTCAGCTTGCTCTCCCGCTTGGCAATGGCAATGGCCCTGTCCTCCAACTTGTCTGGCCAGAACTCGCGAATAATGGCAACCGATTGCTTCACCGTGTACCGCTTGGCCGGTGGCTTCAACTTCAAGGTGGTCGAGGAGTCCTTCGTGGTGGCTGATTTCGGCAGGCAAATAACGTCACCTATTAGTAGGAGCGTTTGTGTATTGGCTTTATTGACCTTCAGCAACAGGCTCATTGGCACATTCACTTTGCTAGCAATGCGATTCCACGAATCATTCGGCACCGCGGTGTAGGTCTTGGCGCAACCCGTCGCCACTTTCGCCCCTGCCGGGGCTGGCCCGCTGAACACCAGCGCGCCTGCAACCACTAAGGCTGCCAGGGGTTTGCGGAGCAAACTCATATGGCGGAGAGGGTGGGATTTGAACCCACGGTCCGCTTTAAGACGGACAACGCCTTAGCAGGGCGCCCCATTCGGCCACTCTGGCACCTCTCCTGGGAAGGGTTGAAGTGTACCTGCGCACACGCCCGTGCAACTCCCCGAATCTTGAACCCCGCATTCTCCTTACTCTTTGTTAAATAACGGTTTCGGGTGAATTCGGCATGATTTATGGCGAGTAAGGTTTTTTCATCAGCGCTGCGTGCAGTGCCTCAAACCCAGGGAGACCAAATACATGAAGAAAATGTGGAAACTTGCTGCAATTGCAGCAACCGCGTCACTTCTCGTCGCAGCATGCGGCGGAAGCGATTCATCATCAGACACAACCACCGCACCAGATGGCGACAGCGCTGTCAATGGTGATGCGTTTACATACACAAACTTCACACCATTCGAAGGTGGCACCGTTGTGAACTGTGCACCTGCTGATGGCAGTGCAATCAAAGCCGCATGGGTCTACGTTGGCCCAATCAACGATGGTGGTTGGACACAAACACATAACGTAGGTCGTGAATTCGTCCAAGAAACTTTGGGTGACAAAGTCATCACCACATACAAGGAAAATGTTCCTGAAGGTCCACAAGTTGAAGCAGTTATCGACGACCTCGTGAAAGACGGCAACACAATCATCTTTGGTACTTCATTCGGTTTCCAAGATGCATTCCTTGCAGCAGCTGAGAAGTACCCAGAAGTGTGCTTCGAGTTCGCAACTGGCTACACCCAGAAAAACAACGTTTCACAGTTCTACGGTGCAAGTGAAGACACAAAGTATCTCTCTGGTATCGCAGCCGGCGCTGAAGCGCCTGCAGGTGCAACCGTTGGTGTTGTTGCACCATTCGCGATTCCTGAAGTGATTCGCGGAATCAACGGCTTCACACTCGGTGTTCAGAAAACCAACCCAACAGCAACTGTCAAAGTTGTTTGGACCAACACATGGTTTGATCCAGCAATTGAGCGTAAAGCTGCAGAGTCACTCATTTCTAGTGGTGTAAAAGCAATCGCTTCTTTCCAAGACTCACCAGCAACTGGTGAAGCTGCGAAAGTAAAGGGAATCGGCTGGGTTGGTTATGACTCAGACCAGAGCGTCGCATTCAATGACATCTGGCTTACAGCGTCTACCTACGATTGGGGCCCATACGAAGTCGCAAAGATTCAAGCAGCCATCGATGGCAAGTGGATCTCTGGTGACTACTACGGAAACCTCAGCGATAAGTTCGTCAGCATCGCAAATTACGGTAAAAAAGTCACTGAAGCGACCAAGGCACTTATTGCATCTGAGCGCGAGCGCCTCACAGCAACACCATCTGCTGAATTCACTGGTCCGATTACCGCTCAAGACGGAACCATCAAGGTTGCAGAAGGAAAACTTCCTACCTATGGCGATCTCATGGGCATGAACTACCAGGTCAAGGGAATCACAACGGATCTGCCACAAAGCTGATCTGAGTTGTAAAAACTCGTGTGTCGAGGGGGTGAGCCGAAATGGTTCACCCCCTCTTCATTTTCCTATAGTCATATCAACCAAAGAAGGAACCACTGATGGTCGACGACACCGATTCCAAACTCACAGTCACCATGAAGGGCATCGTCAAGCGATTCCCAGGTGTAGTTGCTAATGACGGTGTTGACTTTGAAGCTCGCGCCGGAGAAGTGCACGCTTTACTGGGTGAAAATGGCGCCGGAAAATCAACACTTTCTAACGTTCTCACTGGCTTGTATCGCCCAGACGAAGGAACAATCTCGCTCAACAATGAAGTCGTGCATTTCGACAGCCCACGCGAAGCGCTGGAACGCGGCATCGGCATGGTGCACCAACACTTCCGTTTAGTTAACTCTTTTACCGTTGCTGAAAACATCATCCTTGGCGAGCAATCAAAAAATCTCATGATGGACACAAGTGCGGCAATTGAACGTATTTCTGCACTTGCCACACAATACGGAATTGCTGTTGATCCGAACGCTCGTATCTGGCAACTTTCAGTTGGCGAACAACAACGTGTGGAAATCTTGAAGGCTCTGTACCACGGTGCAAAAATTCTCATTCTTGATGAACCAACTGCTGTTCTTACCCCACAAGAAGCTGACGCACTGTTTGTCGTTTTGCGCAGCATGGTGGCCGAAGGACGCACCGTTATTTTCATTTCACACAAACTTGACGAAGTTATGGCTGTCGCTGATCGCATAACAGTTCTGCGTGCCGGAAAAACAGTGAGCACTATTGAGTGCGCCACTACCACCACACGTGATCTGGCTCGCCTTATGGTGGGCCGCGACGTCGTGTTTGATCGTGTTGTCCGTACCAGCCAAGCAGAGCCAGACAACGTAGTGCTACAAATTTCGAATATTGATGCCAACGATGATCGTGGGCGGCAGGCACTCACTTCAATCTTTCTCACCGTTGGAAAATCAGAGATTGTTGCCATTGCGGGTGTTGCAGGAAATGGCCAACGTGAACTTGCAGAGGTCATTGGTGGTATGCGCAATGCAACACGCGGCACTGTCGCTGTAAACAACGAAGTTATTCCAAATGGTCGAGTACGTAAATCAATGAGCGCAGGCGTCTCACATGTTCCTGAAGATCGCTTACACACAGGACTCGTCGCTGATCATTCCGTTGAAGACAACTTAATTCTTAAGTCATACCGACGAGCTCCGATTTCAAAATATTCAGTGCTTCGCAGAGGCGTGATTCGAGATCAAGCAACAGACATCATCAAAAAATACGACGTAAAGACCCCTGGTACCACTACCCCTGTTCGGCTGTTATCCGGCGGCAATGTTCAAAAAATTCTTCTAGCCCGTGAATTCAATACTTCGCCATCTGTCATGGTGGTTTCCTCTCCCACTCGTGGACTTGACGTTGGCGCTATCGAAAATGTTCGTAAGCGCTTGGTAGAAGCAGCTGACAGCGGCGTTGGAGTCTTGCTAATCAGCGAAGACCTCGAAGAAATTTTCGCCTTAGCTGACCGCATCCTTGTGATGTACGAAGGAACAATCGTCGGCAATATTGCAGCACATGATGCCACACGCGAATCAATTGGTTTGTTGATGGGTGGCATCGCAATTCACCAGGAGAACAACTGATGCAGTCACCGCTTCGTCTTGAACGACGGCTTACTCAGCCGAAGTGGTTGAACTGGGGCGTGCCCCTGCTCTCACTTCTTGGTGCCCTCATTTTGGGTGCCGTTGTATTGATGGCCACGGGTAAAAATCCCATCTCTGTATACATGCGCATTCTTGAGCGCGGCTTTGCCTCAACCGATGCATTCAGCCGCACACTTATTTCTGCAACACCGTATGCATTCACGGGGTTAGCCGCATCTGTTGCGTTCCGTATGGGTCTTATCAATATTGGTGGAGAGGGCCAGTTGTATCTCGGCACAATTGGTGCTGCTTTTGCTGGCATTGCATTTGCAGATCAGCCAACACCAATAATCATTACTGCAATGATCATCTGCGGAATGCTTTTCGGTGGTTTTTGGGCGGCCATTGTCGGTGTGCTGAAGGCAAAGTTCTCCACGAATGAAATCATCACGTCTTTAATGCTGAACTACATTGCAGCAATTTTGCTCGACTATTTGATTTTCAACAGTACGTCCTATTGGCGTGACCCCAAATCGTTCGGGTTTCCTACCGGTAAGCGTTTGGTCGAAGCTGCATATTGGTACGACATGAGTTTCGGTCCTATCAAAGTTCCGTTTGGATTTCTTGTTGCAATGATTGCAGCGGGAATTGTCTGGTTTCTCTATAACCGCACCCGGTTTGGGTACGAAGTCAGTGTGATCGCTTCGTCCCCGAGTGCCGCGCGTTATGCCGGTATACGTACACGCTGGAAGATCATTACCGTCATGTCACTGTCTGGCGCTTTGGCAGGACTTGGTGGTGCAAGTGATGTTGGCGACTTCCGTCATGTCCTTGATGCGAAGGGTGTCCAAATTGCTGGGTACGGCTACACGGGCATTGTGGTTGCTGCGCTAGCGCGGCTTAACCCCATCAGCGCAATCTTTGTTGCTGTATTCCTTGGTGGTTTGTCGAACGCTGGATATGCACTTCAAGGCCCTGATTTCCCGAGTGGCCTAGTGGGCACCTTGCAAGGTCTGATTTTGTTTACAGCAGTAGCCGGAGAAATTCTGACTCGTTATCGCATCAAGCGACAAACACACGTTGCTGAAGGAGTTCCCTCATGAACAACAACATCTTGGTCATTATTTTGGCATCTGGAGTTTTTTATGGAACACCTATTTTCTTCGCAGCATTAGGAGAACTTTTTACAGAGCGAAGCGGCGTGTTGAACCTCGGTGTCGAGGGAATGATGTTGATGGGTGGCGTATCTGCCGTCTGGGCATCACAACATATTCCTGGTTCATCGTGGTTTGTAGTCCTCTGTTCAATCCTGATTGGTGCGTTCGCAGGTTCCCTCGTGGCAGCATTGCATGCGTTTTTGTGTATTACGTTGCGCACGAATCAAACAGTGGCAGGTTTATCTATCACAATTTTTGCTGGCGGTCTCGGCCTGTCCAGTTACTTCGCAAACGTGTGGGATGTCGCATCAGAGACTGTCAAACACCCCATTCGCATTTTGAACCCAGGCGGGTTGTCAGATGCACCAATCGTTGGTCCCATCATTTTTCACCAGACAATCCTCACCTACTTGTCATGGGTACTGTGCGTATTGTCGTTGATCTATCTGTTCCGTACTCGTACTGGTCTTAAATTGCGCGCCGTTGGAGAGTCTCCACAAACCGCAGATGCAATGGGAATCAATGTCGTGAAATACCGCTACATACACACCATCTTGGGCGGCGCACTCGCCGGCATCGGTGGAACGTATTACAGCCTCACCATTGTTCCTCAATGGGTTGATGGTGTCACCAAAGGTGCTGGCTGGATCGCAATCGCATTAGTAATCTTCGGCTTCTGGCGCCCAGACTTGACACTGCTCGGTGCGTATCTATTTGGAGCCCTGCAATCGCTTGGGCTTATTTTGAAATCACGAAATATCGAAATCAACGGAAGCATCTTGGATGCAATGCCATTCGTTATGACAGTTGTAGTCCTTGTACTGGTCTCGGGTGGATGGGCCCACAAACGATTACAGGCACCTGCTTCGCTTGGTGTTCCGTACGAGCGCGAAGAACGCTAAATACTGACCGGAATTTGTTCGAACAAATTCACATCAATCAGACCAAGGTCTGTGATGCGCAAATCAGGAATCACAGACAATCCCAGGAACGACAATGTCATGAACGGTGCATCAAGAGTGATGCCAATACTGTGTGCTGCTTCAACTACTGCATCAACTTGAGCTGCAACAATTGCAAGCGGCTGATCACTAATAAGTCCGCAGACTGGCAGTGCAATTTCAGCAATCACTTTTCCGTCAACAACGACAACTTGTCCGCCACCTAATTCGGCAACGCGCGCAATAGCAACAGCCATATCTTTGGTACCTGCGACATCACGTGCACCGACCACCATGATGTTGTGCGCATCATGGGCAACGGTTGATGCAATGGCGCCACGGGTCATACCGTAACCCGACAGATAACCAAGACCGATACGCCCAGTTGCTTTGTGTCGTTCCACAACAGCGATACGGGCAATGTCAATTGATGGATCATTAACATTGAGTTTCATTGCGTGTGTGCGCACAGTTCCAGACTTCACACCAATGACATTCGCCATTCCACTTGTTGGTGGTTCAATAGTCAGCTCTGCTGGCGTTGGAAGATGATGCAAATTGATGCGGTTATACAAAGATGCAGGCGGAGACGTTTCAGGAACAACGCCTTCCACAATTTCCCCGTTGCGTGCAACAACACGACCCTTTTGCAATACCAATGTCGGCACAAAGCCTTCAAGCTTGTCGAACACCACAACGTCTGCTTGATAACCGGGCCCCAAAGAACCAAGGTGGAAGAAGTTGTGATACTGCGCGGGGTAATACGACGCAACACACAATGCATCAATAACGCTGAGGCCGGATTCAACAGCCAATCGAATGCAATGGTTCAGGTGACCTTCGTCGCGCAACAAATCTGGCTCGCGGTCATCTGTGCAGAATGACGTTGCGGTAGTTCCGTGTGAAACGACTGTGGGCAAAAGGCGCACGAGGTCTTGGCTAACTGAACCCTGACGCAAGAACACCCACATACCCTTTTGGCGCTTCTCATGTGCTTCATCAAGTTCGAACACTTCATGATCGCTTTCAACTCCAGCTGCTAAGTACGCATCAAGTTGTGGGCCGCGCAGTCCTGGTGCATGACCGTCAACGCGACGCCAACCAGCAGTAGCGATAATGTCGCGAAACATCGGGTCACCATTAATGACAGCCGGATAGTTCATTACTTCAGCAACACCAATTGCGCCGTGCTCTTCAATGAGAGCTCGTACTTCTTTCACGGTGAATGCTGCACCAGCAGATGCAAATGGAGATTCTGGCACGCACGATGACGCAGCAACACCAAACGTGAACGGCAAATGTTCTGCTGCATCAATGAGTGCACGAATGCCCTCCATACCTGCAACATTGGCGATTTCATGCGGGTCTGCAGCCACAGCAGTTGTGCCGTACGGCAGTACAGCCTTCACATATTCACTGACCCACATCTTCGAAGATTCAAGGTGCATGTGAGCATCTACAAAACCTGGTGCAAGATAACAACCACTGACATCGATGACTTCTTTTGCTTCTCGATGTCCCCATCCAGCTACGAATCCGTCGGCAATAGCGAGATCGGTCTTGACCCATTCACGAGTTGCGGGCGATAGAACAAAACCGCCAGTCAGAAGGATGTCGGCAGGCTCATCGCCGCGTGCAACCGCGAGAGCCCTCAGTGATGCGGGGGGACGTGACATAGCTTGATTCTACTCATCACCTTTCGCCAGAGATGCTGGTGTCATTAGCATTGAGATATGGCTTCTCCCCTTCGCAACGATTCTCCTGGCCTGCGCCAGTCGTGGCACCCCGTGATGCGAGCATCAGAACTCACCGACGTGCCTGTTCGAGTTGAACTTTTTGGCGATGCGTGGGTATTGGCCCGACTACATGGCGTTATCAGTGTGTTTGTCGATAAGTGCCCGCACCGTAATGCGCGTCTCAGCGATGGGTGCATCGTGCGGGACCAATTGCAGTGTCCGTATCACGGCTGGGAATTCAATTCAGCCGGAACGTGCACACATATTCCTGCATTGGGCGAAGGCGCAACAGTGCCGCCAACCAGCCGCTTGCAACCGAGCGCTCACGTACAAGAAAAATACGACCTCATCTGGATTGCCCCCGAAAATCCGGTGTGCGACATCTTGGATATTCCTGAATGGTCTGACCCAACATTGTCTGCCGTGTGGATGCCCTGTATTGATATCAAAGCAACAGCCGGTCAGTTCATCGATAATTTCCTCGACTTTGGCCATTTCCCCTTCGTGCACACCGGCACCTTTGGCGCTGGCGAAGACGAGAACATCGCTCCGTATGAAGTGCAATCAACGATGGATAACTGGGGCTTCACGGTTGATTATCACCACTTCATCAATAACCATGAAGATCCGTTAGTCGCAGCGGGTGAAAATCCATTATTGCAACCACGCGTCATGAAGTATTCGTTCGGTGCACCATTTGTGTGTTGCTTGCGACTGGATTTGCCACTAGCAAACCAGACAAATGCAATTGCAATCTTTCTGCAACCACTTGATGCACATTCCACTCGTTTGTATTGCGCCATGTTGCGCAATGACTTCACCGATCAGGCATCACGCGATGCTGCAGTGGCATATGAACTTGCAGTGCTCACCGAAGACATCGGTATTTTGGAACACTTGTGGGACAACGAAATACCGTTAGAGGTCGGTCAGGCGCACACGCGTGCAGACCGCAACACGGTGGAATTTCGACGAATCATGTCGCGCCTATTAGCGTAACTATTTCTGGCGGAACGGAAAGGATTTGAACCTTCGGGGCTATTAACCCTCTTGTTTTCAAGACAAGTGCATTAGGCCGCTCTGCCACCGTTCCGCCTGACACGCTATCGGACGAGAACCCCGAGTTAGTCGCGAATTTGGGTGCGTAAATGGGCTACCCAGTCGTCGGCGTCTTGCCAACGGGCATCGGCATGTTCCCGTGTCGAGTGCGCTTGGTCTCCCGCTGCGGGGTATGACCCAAGGAATTTCACTCCACCCTGCTTGGTGTGCAGGTCACGCAATACGTCTGCCATTAGTTCGTCGCCCACGTGGCCGTCGGCATAAATAATGAAGCAGTAATCGCCGAGCCCACCAGCTTTTGTGGGGCGTGATGACAGAAGCGACAAGTTGATGCGGCGTGCTGCGAATTCTTGCAGAATCGAAATCAGGCTGCCAGGTTCATCAGCACGCTGAAATACCACGATGCCTGTTTTGTCATGGCCCGTTGGTTCCGGAATGCCTTGTTGCGACACCAACACGAAACGTGTTTGGTTACCAGCATGGTCTGCAATGTCGCGTGCGACGACAGTGAGGCCGTATAGCTCTGCAGCATTCGCAGGCGCTAACGCTGCTAAACCTTTTTCACCAGCAGAACTTCGTTCGCCCACACTGCGCGCAGCATCAGCAGTGGAGTTTGCAGCGTGAACATCAGTGTTCGGCAACGTGTCGCGCAACCACGCGCTGCACTGTGCGGTTGCAACAGGAATCGACAACACAACTGAAACATCAGACAACGAAGTCCCAGCAGTTGCCAGCAAACAATGTTCGATATCAAGAACAACTTCGCGTTGAATCAACAATTCGTAATCAAAGATCAGTGCATCTTGTGTGAAGTTAACCGTTCCTTCAATGGAATTCTCAATGGGTACGAACCCTGCATCAACATCGCCGCGCGCAACTGCATCAAGTACATCGGGCACGCTGCGATACGGCACCAATTCAGACGCAGCAAGATCAGCCTGTGTCAGCAGAGCTTGTTCGGTAAATGTGCCGAAAGGGCCAAAGAACCCGATGCGTTGTGGTGTTGATGTCACGAGAAGAAAGGTTACGCCGTGACCTACGAGAGAGCAGGCTGATTTGTTCTAATTTTTCACACCGGCAGCTGCATTAGCTGCTGTAGTGATGTCTTCAACCGGAACTTCACCCGATGTGCGACTGGTGACATTGCCCATTTCGTCAATGAACACAAGGAACGGATATCCGCCGACGCCGTACGCGGCTGCAGCTTCTTGTTCTTCACTGTCGGCGAACTGGTCGAATGTCCACTTCTTAGCAACCAACCACTTTGACGGTGGCCAGTTGGCTTGGTCTTGACGCGATCCAGTGGTAACGCCAACAACGCGAAGGTTTGGAGGCATCAGACCTTTTTCTTTCCATTCGTTTAACACTGGAATCTCATAGTTGCAGTGAGGGCACCAGTGCGCAAGGAACACAACCATTGTCGCTTTGCCATCAGAACCCGGGTCAATAGTGACGGGGCGGCCGGCCAAGTCGTACCCAGTAAGTGTGGGGGCAGCTTTGCCCACTGCGGGGTCATCGCCACTCTCTGGCATTTGTGCGAGTTTGTCGCCAGTCGTGGTCACCTTCTGAAATTCTGCAGCAGCAACACCACCAGGAACTGTTACGCCTCCGCTTGTTGTGGTCTTTGTTGAACCACCTGCAGTACCGAGTGATACTGCTCCAGCAATACCAACAACAACCAACACGATGTACAAGATGACTTTGAGATTGCCATTGTCACGTGCGCTTGATGCGCCAGTTGTCTTCTGCTTCTTTTTGCGTTGATTCTGAGCCATGATTAGTTCTCCTGGAGGGTTGAAGTTGAATCGGTTTCTTGTTCGCGCAGTATCGCGAGCGACACTGCAATAACTGTAATGAATGTGGCACCAGCCATGAAAGCGAAAGTAACAAAGCCAAGTTCACGAAACCACACTGCAGTGCACGGAACATCAAGACTGCACACATTGGCCTCTAGCGTTGGGAACCACTCAAGCAAGTAGTGGTACGTGGACACCACAAGTCCGATTGGCGCCAACACAATGGTGTAACGCGCGATGTTTTTGTCATTGCGAAGTGCTGCAACAAACGAGATGATGGCGATGCTGAACATTGCAATGCGTTGGTACCAGCACAGTTTGCACGGAGCAAAGCCAACCTTTTCGCTGAAGTACAAACTGCCCACCATGGCCCCGGTCGTAATCATGCAGATAATCCATAAGCCACTAGCCCGTACCTGAGTCAGCCACGCGGTCGTCCAAGTCATTCGGTTCTCAAGGGCTAATGCTGGAACTGTGACGATTCCGCCCACCAAGGTGGCTAGAGCCAAAATGGCACTAAACAGTTGCACAGCCTCGGTATTCACCTCACCATTCTGTCGTGTGTTCGCCCTAATCGGCAGGCATGTCGTGGTGCCATTGCCCGCAAATAGTGGCAGGCTTGACCCCGTGAGTTCAAAGGCCCTTGGCATCGACGCCCTCCATGCCATGCGTACCGAGCGCCGCAAGCACCGAGTGGCCGAAATGGACTGGTTTGAGGCCCTGTACCGGGTCTATATCTCTGCATTTCTCGGCGGTGGGGCCATTTTGTTCCTGTCGGGGCTATCGGGCGACAAGCCACTACTCGGCTCTGACCTGCAAAACGTGATCGCAAATACTCCCCATGCCGTTGGCCTCGTTGCCTCCATCGTCGTATTTCTTGGTCTACGCAGTGGCGCAAACGGCGGACCCATCGCTGTGGAAGAACCAGAAGTGCGCCACGTATTGCTGGCACCAATTCCCCATTCTGTAGTTCTGCGCCACCCCGCCATTCAACGACTGCGCACCTTTGCATTCATGGGCGCCATCGCCGGCGCAACCGCCAACCAATTACTCAGCCGCCGCGTTGAAGCATCGGGAACCTCTCTGGTGGTGTGGGCATTGTGGGGCGCTATTGCTGGCGCGCTGATGGCAATGTTGTTTGTCATCGCAGCTTTGCTAATTCATGGTCTTGGTATTTCTCGATGGCTCTCTACTGCAATCGGCACTGCACTTGTCGGGTGGCAAGTCGCAGTCACATTCAGCGACACAAACACGGCTGGCCCTTTTGATTTCATCGGCAGCATTAGTCGCTGGTGGCTAGATGGCGTTCAAATACAAGATGTTGTTGGCATTGTTATCGTTCTGGCATTCGCCGCAGTAGCTGTGTACCTGGCAGGCAACTTGTCGCTTGAAGCATTATCTCGTCGTAGTGCTTTGGTTTCGCAAATGAAGTTCGCTGTCACCTTGCAAGACATTCGCACAGTTGTTCTTCTGCGCCGCCAACTCAGCCAAGAACACATGCGCGTCAAGCCGTGGGTGAAAGTGCCGCGTATTTTTCGCCGCGACATTGTTGTTGGTCGAGGACTTCGCAGCTTGATGCACTTCCCATGGCGCCGCATCATGCGAATGAGTCTTCTCACCATCACAGCAGCCGCTGCGTTAGTGATGGCATTCCGAGGCACATCACCAGCAGTTGTTGTTGCAGGTTTGTTGTTGTTCATTGTGGGGCTTGATGCTGTTGAGCCGTTGTCACAAGAAGTTGATCAACCAGACCGCACGGATTCGTTACCCATTGAACGCGGATTGTTAATGACAAAACATCTCATTGTTCCCGCTATTGCAATGACGCCGTTTCTTCTTACTGGCGTGCTCACTGCATTTGTTCTTGAACCGCAGGTGTCCACCATTGCCTATGGCTTTATAATCGGAATTCCTGCCGTTCTTGCCGGTGTCGCAGGCGCTTCTATTAATGCTGTCAAAGGCGCACCAGACCCTATTGGTGGGGCAAACGAAGGTCTTGCACTGCCACCAGAAATGAGCGGCATGGGCAACGTCATACGTTCAACATTCCCACCTGCAATCTCCATCGCCGGTTGCTTACCTGTTATCGCATTGCAACGCGGTGTTGAAAACGGCAGTCTCATTTTTACCAACACCCTTCGCGCATCTCTCGCCGTATTGCTGGTGCTCGGACTTGTCGCTGGATGGGTACGCCAACGCGACGCCATTCTCATCTGGTTTCGCAACGCACAAACATCTGCCAAAACATCGAAAGCCGAAGGTAACTAACATGGCTCGCTCACGTCGCAATGTTCCCCAACCAAAAGAACACGCAGCACTCAGTATCGACAATGTGTCAAAGTCTTACGGCACAGCACCAGCACTTGACCCCATTTCGTTTGACATCAATATAGGCGATCGTGTTGCACTCATTGGCCACAACGGTTCCGGTAAAACAACTCTCATTCGCATTGCCGCAGGCTTGCTTGATTCTTCAACAGGCAGTGTCAGCATCGGCGGTGCAGCATCGGGTTCAATGTCTGCGCGTGCAGCCTTAAGTTTCATTGCCGACCAACCAACGTTTTACGATGAC
>CAMDVC010000029.1 GCA_945878785.1 Bifidobacterium breve
TTTTCAGTCGGCATCGTGGCCTTCTTGTGGGGCTACTGGACAGCAGTACAACGAAGTCGTACCGACAACATTTCAGTAGCAGCCCTCTATTTTTTGGTTGACAAATGTGCGCCACAATCAATTTCACGACTGATGAATGGCGCCCTTGGAGTCCAGGTAGTGGTGGCAGTTACCACGGCGATCAGCCGCACAACCACAGATGGCCGCACAGGGAGCACATTGGCATTTGGGGTCTTGGCCCCCATGATGGGCCTTGGCCTTAATGGTCTGTGGGGGGCCACACATGGCATTTTTGCTCCTCGCCAATTCGAAAATTCCGCTGAGGTGCCACACCAGGAGCCCGCGAGCGGTCAAGATGAGAACCATGACTGACCGCGCTGCACAGACCACTCTCATCTCGGCCCCACTCAATTCATGTTGGGACGTTGTTCTTGGATTTGAGAAATACCCCGATTGGGCCAAAGATGTCAAGGAAGCAAATGTGTTGACACACGACAGTGAAGGTCGCGGTCTTCGAGTCGAGTATCGCGCATCAGCTCTTGGTCGCAGTACTCGTTACACACTTGAATATGACTATTCAGAACAGCCATCACGTTTGTCGTGGCATCTGGTGGAAGGCGACATCATGCGTGCGCTCAACGGTGCGTATTCGTTTGTTGAAGTCGATGGTGGCACTCAAGTCTTTTATGAACTGGAACTGGAACTTGTTGTTCCGTTGCCTGGTTTTGTGAAGCGTCGTGCAGAAGCACGAATTCTCATTGAAGCAGTCAAAGAACTGAAGGCTCGCGCCGAGTCGTGAGTTTCGTTGGAATTGATGTCGGTGGTACAAAGTGCCATGGCGTACGTGTTGATGAACATGGTGCAGTTCTTGAGGAAATCAGATACCCGACGCCACATGCGTCGGAATTGGTTGATCTGCTTGAGTCGATGTTTCATGAACTCTCCGGAACACAAACCTTTGGTGTTGGAGTCCCCGGACTAATTACGCCAGACGGAATCGTGCGGGCGTCTCCCAACATGAAGGGCGCACATAACATTGCTGTCGGCCCTGAACTTCGCTCGCGCCTTGGCATCAGTGTGCATGTTGAAAATGATGCGACGATGGCAGCGTACGGAGAATGGAAAGCCGGCGCTGCAAGCGGGGCAATGAATGCAGTAATTGTCACGCTAGGTACTGGTATTGGTGGCGGCATTGTTATGGGTGGTCAATTGCAACGTGGCGCTAATGGATTCGCGGGCGAAATTGGACACATGGTTGTGCAACACAATGGCGAACTGTGTGTATGTGGCAGGCGAGGATGTTGGGAACGATATGCATCGGGTTCAGCATTGCGAATGTTAAGTGGCGGCCTGACCGGTGAAGAAGTATTCGCAGCAGCTGAATCAGGTGACGAAGATGCCCGGTCTGTCGTTGCCACATTTGCAGATTGGGTTGCAGTTGGTCTTGCGAGTCTTACGAATATCTGCGACCCAGAAGTAATTGTTATTGGCGGAGGTGTCGTGCAATCCTTCGAATTCGTTCTTGAGTCAGTATCGAAGAGTTTTTCTGCAGCGTTGTATTCATCTGAATCACGGCCTCATCCTGCTTTGCATATTGCGGCGTTGGGCGAACGCGCTGGTGCAATCGGATGCGCCCTATTTATGACTCAGGGCTAGCCCAACTGCGCGAGCGTTCAACAGCTCGCAGCCATTGAGTATGTGAGCCATCGGGAATGGCGGGCTCGAATCGTTTATCAAGCGTCCACATCGAACCAATTTCATCAAGGTTCGCCCATACGCCTTCTGCTAATCCGGCCAAGTACGCAGCGCCAAGTGCGGTTGTCTCGTGATCTGTTGGTCGCACAACAGGTACACCCAGTACATCTGACTGACGTTGCAGCATTGCGTCCATGACAGAAGCGCCTCCATCAACACGTAGTTCGGCAAGAGTGATTCCACCAGCGTGAGTCATTGCATCAATTGCATCGCGAGTTTGATGAACCATTGCGTCAACCACGGCTCGAGCAATGTGTGCCGTAGTGGTGCCGCGAGTAATGCCAATGATTGATCCGCGCGCATACGGGTCCCACCATGGGCTTCCTAAGCCCGTAAAGGCTGGCACTACACACACCCCGCCTGAATCCGGCACGGATTCTGCCAATGGTCCAATCTCGGAAGAATCATTGATGATGCCAAGTCCGTCACGTAACCATTGAACGGCGGCCCCGGTAACAAAGATTGCTCCTTCAAGTGCATACACGGGCGTACCATCTCCAAGATCCCACGCAACAGTAGTGAGCATTCCTTCAGCAGGAGCCGGACATGTTGTGCCGATATTAAGAAGAATAAAACTTCCCGTTCCGTATGTGTTCTTTGCCATGCCAACGCTTGTACACGCTTGTCCAAACAATGCGGCTTGTTGGTCGCCGGCAATTCCAGAGATTGGTATTCCGTTCGGCACGCCAAGAACATCAGTGGTGACACCGAATCGTCCACTTGATGGTTGCACTGTGGGCAGAACGGACATGGGAACGCCGAGGAGATCACACATTTCTGCGCTCCATTGCAATGTGTTGATATCGAACAACATGGTGCGACTTGCATTAGAGGGGTCTGTCGCGAACGCGGCCCCTGCAGTCAGTTTCCACACCAGCCAGGAGTCAATTGTTCCGATGCATAAATGCTCAATCGGGGGAACTGAAGTGTGTTGCAGTAGCCATGCAGCCTTCGTACCGGAAAAATACGGGTCGAGAACAAGACCAGTTACTGCGCGAACACGATCAAGGTGTGGCAATAATTCTTCGCATCTTTCTGCTGTGCGACGGTCTTGCCACACAATTGCGTGTGCTGTTGGTTGCCCCGTTCGTTTGTCCCAGGCCAACACTGTCTCTCGCTGGTTGGTGATTCCAATGGCTGATGCAGGCTGATTGAGTTTTTTACATACTTCCTGCAGTGTGGACACAATTGCATCCCAAATTTCAAGTGCGTCGTGTTCAACCCAACCTGGCTGTGGAAAGTATTGAGTGAATTCTTGGTATGCGGAAAATGATTCTTGTCCGTCATCGAAAACTGCGCGCGTGCGCACTCCGGTGGTGCCTGCGTCAATCGCGAGCACCACGCTCATGAAGGGCCGTGCCCCGATGATGCAATGAGATGAATGAGGTCTGCATGTATTCCGGGAGTTGTAGCCAGTACTTGCGCTGGAGTAACAGGATTGCCAACATAATCAGAAAATATTGCGCCGGCTTCGGACGCTATGACTTGGCCTGCGACTAGGTCCCATGAATGAAGGTGTTCTTCGAAGTATGCATCAAGGCGACCGCATGCAACGAAACATAAATCAACAGCAGCTGCGCCAAACCGACGAATGTCTCGTACCTTCATCACAATGTCGGCAACGCGTTTAGCGTGTACTTCTCGTTCGCTAATTCGGTAGCTGTATCCGGTACACACGAGAGCATCTGCAACGTCACTATTGTCGCGCACTCTGATTGGCGTTCCGTTGACAGTGGCCCCTTCTGTGCGGGCGGCACTAAACATCTCGCCGAGTGCAGGAACATAAACGGCACCAGCAAGTGGTCCATGTTCATCAACTGCACCAATTGACACCGCCCACATCGGAAGATCGAAATAGAAATTCGTTGTTCCATCAATTGGGTCAATGTGCCACGTAATTCCAGATGTGCCCTGATTGGCTGCGCCTTCTTCTCCGATAATCGCATCATCGGGACGAACCTGGGCCAAGCCCTCAGTAATCATTGCTTCACTTGCTTTATCGAACTTTGTCACCATGTCAATTGGTGAAGACTTTGTTGTCGCAGTGAGTGGGCCCCTTTTACGTCCGCTCAGCGCCATGTCTCCGGCTTCGCGGGCAAGCGATTCGGCAATCTGACGCAGTTGAGACCCAAGAGACCCTGATGTGTTCATGATGGATCCTGTATTTGTCGCCATTCGCCCTGAACTCGTAAAACGAGAACAGCAATGATGGCAGTTCCGCCAGCACCCATGAGGCTGCACATCAACATTCCCGTACCTGTAGGCACAGTGCAGACACCATCGCATTGCGTGTCTACTAAGCCATAACCGAGTAGTCCTCCCGCAAGACCTCCGAGCAGTATTGAGCAAAAGGCAATGACTCGTGCCGTGACCGATGGCAGAGCAGAAAGAGACGAGGTGGAGTCTGGCATCTGACCATCGTAGGCGTGGCGGCATGACGTGTGCAGTAGCGTTTCCGTGAAATGACCATTGACCGTTCGATTCTTCACATTGATATGGATGCCTTCTATGTGTCGGTTGAGTTATTGCGTCACCCTGAACTGCGTGGGCTTCCCGTTGTTGTGGGTGGAACAGGAGGTCGCGGCGTGGTGGCCGCTGCTTCCTATGAAGCCAGGCGATTTGGGATCCGTTCCGCAATTTCCTCAGCTGTCGCGCGCAAGTTGTGTCCTGACGCTGTATTCATTGCGCCAGATATTTCCCACTATGTCGAATTCAGTCAAAAGTTACACGCCATCTTTGAGTCATTCACTCCGCTCGTTGAGCAGATCTCTATCGATGAAGCATTTCTTGACGTCACTGGGGCATCGCTGTTGATGGGGGATGCTGTATCAATCGCGTGGGCATTACGTGAGCGGGTGGTGACTGAAACTCAATTGACATGCAGCGTCGGAGTTGCACCGAATAAATTTCTTGCCAAACTCGCATCAGAACATGCCAAGCCCCGTGCAACGGCTGCCGGAGTGCAGCGCGGGTATCAAGTATTCGAAGTGAAGCGAGGACATGAACTTGAATTCTTGTTGCCGCTTCCGGTGCAGTCCCTGTGGGGCGTCGGGCCTGCAACATTGGCAAAACTTGAAGCTATTGGTGTTCGCATTGTTGCTGATTTAGCCGAACTTGATGTTGACATCGTGTGTGGTGTCGTTGGCGAAATGAACGGACGGCATCTTCATGCGCTTTCGCAAGGTATTGATGATCGGACAGTCGAACCTGAACGAATCGCCAAATCAATCGGGCATGAAGAGACGTTCTCTGCAGACCTCACTACGCACGAAGAACTGCGAGTTCAATTGGTGCGGCTATGTGATGCGGTGGCACGCCGAACTCGTGATTCTGGTGTCGCTGCCGGCACTTTGTTACTGAAAGTAAAATTCTCATCGTTTGAATCGGTCACTCGGTCGGTCACGCCGTCGGTGCCGTTAACGACAGGGCCCTCAATGGTGGCAGCCCTTGAGCCATTGCTAGCAATGTTGGATTATGCCCAAGGGGTTCGCCTGCTTGGCGTTCACGCACAGAAATTGACCGAGCAGAGTGAAGGGATTCCGCGATTGTTCGATGATGGGGGAGGCACTCCGCAAGACATTGAAGAACAATGGAAACCAGCTAGCAAGGCAGTTGACCTGATTGTTGATCGGTTTGGGGCTGGAATGATTGGACCCGCCAGCGGAATGAATACCCGAAAGCCAGGCCAGAGCCCTGCTGGTCCCGTCCTCGACGAAGAGTCCTGACACAGAACACACCGAGGCGCATTGCGTTTCGGTCTTCGAGGTGAGACAATAATGATGTGCCATTGTCAGACGAAGAACAAAGAATCCTGCGTGAGATTGAAGCTCAGCTTCAAACTGATGAAAAGTTTGCTAATGCTGTGTCCTCAGCAGGGTTGTATCGCCACTCTGCTCGCCGTGTGTGGTGGGCTCTAGTCGGCGTCATTGTGTCGCTCGTGGCAGTCGTTGCAAGTTTGCAGATTCACTTCCTCATCGCATTTGGGGCATTTGTTGTGATGATGGGCTTCGCTTTGGTCATTGAACGGCAGGTCCGGTTGATTGGGCGCGCGGGGGTGCAAGACCTTGCCCAAACAATTCGTAAGCCTCGCGTCAAGTTTCCTCACAATTAATCGAGGTTTGCCCACTACTGTTGGCGCTATGCAAAACGCAGGTTCCTCTTCGAAAAACCAACCTGCCTTTCTGTCGATTCTTGGGGCAGTCATTGTTCGACCGTGGCTGTGGGTCACTGCGCTTGCCCAGGCCTATCGGTTAGTGCCACGTGGTTGGTGGCGCACCTCGCCATTCCTGCCCGTGCCATCACGGGACTATATGGAGTTTCGTCTGGTGACTCAATATGGCGGTGGACACGGTGTCGCGCGCGGCCCGATTCGATCAGAAGATGTGGTTGCGTACTTACAGTGGTGCAGACGTTGGAGTAGTGAGAACTAATGAGAAGTGCACTCGTTCTCAATGCAACATATGAACCACTCAGTGTTGTGTCGGCGCGGCGTGCGATTTGTCTCGTCCTCTGCGATAAAGCTGAAGTCATTGCAGACGACGGAACAGTTGTTCATTCTGAACGACTTTCATTGGCATCGCCAATCGTCATTCGTTTACGGTACGTAGTCAAGGTTCCATATCACCGCAATGCAACCATGTCGCGACGCGCGGTGTTTGCTCGTGATCATCATCGGTGTGGTTACTGCGGCGGAACCGCTGACAGTATCGACCATGTCATGCCTCGCTCACGCGGCGGAAAAAATATATGGGAAAATGTCATTGCTGCGTGTCGTGGATGCAATCTACGAAAGCGTGATCGCACACCAGAAGAAGCAGGCATGCAGTTGACGAGCATTCCACGTGCACCTCGGGAGATGTCGTGGATTATGTATGCCGTGCCACGAATTCCCGAACAGTGGAAGCCGTACTTGGCTGAGGCTAGCTAACTCGAATCGAATTCCCCAATGACTACGACTTCAATGGAGTGGGGCCGCCATGATTGGACAGGTACCGCTGCTGATTTTCACGCAATGGAGTTGTCTGCAGAACGTGCATTGTGGTGGTGCAATGTTGAGATACCGACACTGATTCTTGGATCAACTCAATCAGTTGATGATGTAAATCAGAACAGTGCAGACGAAAGTGGTGTGTTGGTGTCGCGGCGCAGAAGTGGCGGGGGAGCAGTGTTTGTTCACCCATCAGATTCTGTATGGATTGACATAACAATCAGCAGGGATGATCCCTTATGGAAAGAGGATGTTGCGCAGTCAATGCTGTGGCTTGGCGATCTTTTTGTTGAAGCACTGTCACCATGGGTGCACGCAGAGGTGTATCGCGATGCTTTTTCAACCGGAATTGACGGTCGTGTTGTGTGCTTTGCGAGTTCATCGCCCGGAGAAGTTTTTGTGGGATCAAACAAACTGGTGGGCATCAGTCAACGTCGTGGTCGCGATGGTGCCCGATTCCAATGTGTGTTGTATCGACACTGGCGACCAGGTGAATGGTCGCAAATCCTTGCCTCTTCAGATGTGCGGTCACGGGTGGCTGAAATCGCTGTGACGACCCTCGATATCCCGGCTCAGACCATCGTCAACGCCATCTCCGAGCAGCTTTCTGGCCTGAGTGGGAAAGAGAGTGGTGAATTTAGGGGGTAAGTGGTTGACAGTGGGGACTGGTGGGGATAATCTGCTCCACGGGAGAGGCGGAGTACTTGACCCAGGAAGGCAGAGACTGTGTTTGTTGGAGTGCACGAGCGACAGCTCGACCCAAAAGGTCGACTCGCGCTCCCTGCTGCATTTCGCCCCCGTCTCGAGCCCCGTTGTTACCTAGCCTTTGGCCGCGATAAGTGCATTGACGTCCTAACTGCTGAAGCCTTCGAACAAGTCGCAGAGGAAATGCTGCAAAAAGTACGCAGTGGCGAAATGGACCGCAACGAGCAGCGTGCACTTGCCGCCAACACCATTGAGGTCACCATTGATGCGCAAGGTCGCGTGAACCTTGATGAAAAACTTCGCGAGTACGCAGGAGTGCAACTGGGGTCGCGAGTGATTGTCGCTGGTTCCTTTGACCGCGTCGAAATCTGGGAACCAGACCGCCATGATCGCAACATCAGTTCGGGTACCGAACAAATAGCTGGAGCGGGCGCGTGATTCCCGATGCTCTACAAGTCTTTTCAATCAGTCAGCGGCCGACGGTCTCTGGCAGTCTCCCGGATGGCACGGTGGTTAGCTCCAACTCCGCTCGCTACCATCGCGCACATTCCGGGGATACATCCGGGTGGCAATTGCTGTCCGGGAGGCTGCCAGGGACCGTCCGTCATGACACAGGTACCAACATGAACGCGGTCTTTGCTCATGTACCAGTGATGTTGGAACAGATCACCGATGTCTTTTCCGACATGAATGACGGCGTTTTTCTCGATGCGACTCTTGGCGGTGCTGGGCACAGCACGGCAATCTTGACTGCACATCCTCACGTGTCATTGCTGGGAATTGACCAAGACGACATGGCTCTCGAATCAGCCGAACAAGTTCTTGCAGCTGCTGGTTGTAGTGGACGCGTTGCCCTCCGGCGCGCCCGCTTCGATGCAGCGGCGCTCATCGCGGCGAAAGAGGGCATCAGCGCGTTATCTGGTGCTCTCTTTGACCTCGGTGTCTCGTCTCCACAGTTCGATGTTGCTGAGCGTGGATTCTCTTATCGATTTGATGCGCCACTAGATATGCGAATGGATCGCTCTCAAACATTGAGTGCAGATGTAATTGTGAATACCTACGACGAAGATGCGTTAACGGGCATGCTGCGTCGAAATGCCGACGAGCGTCATGCGTACCGAATTGCAAAGGCAATTATTGCTGCGCGTCCGATTCATTCCACTGTGCGCTTGTCCGATGTTGTGAGTTCAGCAATACCTGCGCCTGCGCGACGTCGCGGCGGACATCCTGCGAAAAGAACATTTCAAGCCATTCGTATTGAAGTAAACGCAGAACTTGAAATTCTTCCGGGCGCTTTACGGAATGTTATTTCACTACTGGCTCCTGGTGCTCGATTGGCAGTTCTCTCGTATCACTCTGGTGAAGACCGCATTGTGAAGTCTGTGATGAGATCAGCAGAGACGGGTGATTGTGATTGTCCACCAAATCTTCCCTGCGGATGCGGTGCTGTGCGTTCTGTTGTTCGCGTGCGTGCACCTCGTGATGCAAGTAGAGCTGAGTTGGTGCTTAACCCCAGGTCGTCATCGGCGCGTTTGCGTGTCGTTGAGAAAATCACTATCGAGAGTCAGGAATAAACATGGCTGTCGCTTTTAAATTTCCTGTTGCTGTAGCGCCACGTGAGGATCGAGATAATCGCCCCACGTTGGTGTTGGTTCCTCAAGGCGAACGACGTTATGTCCGAGTAGCGACAGTGGTGGTCGCCGTATTGATAGCGATGTTCTGCATTGTGTCGCTTCGCGCATATATGGCACAACAAGAGATGCAACTTGACAAGATGAATTACGACATCACCCGTGCGCGGGCACATTTCGAGACTTTGCGAGCCGAACGTGCAAATCTTCAGTCGCCTGGCCAATTGATGAATCAGGCAAGTCTCATGGGGCTCGTTCCGAGTTTTCCCATTCGCGTGGTAGGTATTCCGGCAGCGGTTGCGGCAGAAGTTGCTGCAACAGTAGGCAAAGTCGATTCTGACGTTGTTGCACATACTGAGTCACCACTTGATGAATTCGGTCGCATGAAAGCCGTAGTGGTTGGATCGCCATGAGTGGGTCAGAAGGTTCACATCGCGGAACACGTTCACACGGAACGCCGTCATCATCTCGATCAAGCAATAGTGGAACCTCGTCTGGTCGTTCACGTTCGACGAGTCGTCCACCGGTAGCAAAGAGGCAAAGTCGTCCACCAGTTCGCAGTTCGGCAACAACTCGCCGGCCGGCAACCACCGCATCGCCATTTGAATCTTTCGTACAGTCCGTAGGGCATTGGACAAAGATGAGTTTTACTGGCGAAGTGCCGGCATCAATGCGCTCAAGCAAGATTCCATCTTCTGAAGCCCATCATCGTGTCAAGAATCGGATTCGTTGGATGGTCGGGCTATTTATTTTACTCTTGACGCTACTGTTCGGTCGAGTAGTGCTTTTGCAAACGGTTCAACGAGATGGGTACTTCGCAGCAAGCGTAGAACAACGCACGAGGGTGAATATTCTGCGCGCAGCCCGTGGCGTCATTTTCGATCGCAACGGAAATGAATTAGCACTATCGGTCCCAAGTACAACTGTGTACGCAGATCCGCGTGGAATGACTGACATCCCTGGTGTTGTACGTGGTTTATCTGTTGCCTTGGCGTACACACCAGAACAAGAAGCCCGACTGCTTGCAACTCTCAGCAAACCAGGTTCAAAATTCAGCTACATCGCACGAGGCTTGACGAAGGAAAACGCCCAGACACTTCTTGGACTTGGTCTTCCTGGTGTGTATTCGTATACGGAGCCAGCTCGACAAGTAGAGGGTGGCGTTGCGGGTGCTGTTATTGGTCGAACAGATCCAGATGGGCTTGGCACGTCTGGTCTTGAGAAACAGTTCAACAAAATTCTTACTGGGGTTGACGGCAAAGGTATTCGTGAAGTTGATGAGAATGGCCGATCCATTGCCGGAGCACAAAGCACTACCGTTGCTCCAGTTCCCGGCGATGACATTGTCTTGACCCTTGACAAAAACATTCAGTTCCAGACGGACACAGCTCTCCTTGATCGCGTGGGTCAACTCAGTGCCAAAGGTGGCACTGCAATTGTGATGAATACAACAACTGGTCAGGTCTATGCCATGTCGAACGTGAGGCGAAATGCAGCCGGTTCTGCGGTTTTAGCATCAGGAAACTTTGCAGCCGTTGAAGCATATGAGCCCGGTTCAGTGGCGAAAGTGTTCTCGGTCAGTGCAGCTTTGAACGAAGGAGCTGTGACTCCAGAGACAGTCCTACAGGTTCCAGGTGCAATTGTCGTAGACAATTTTCCCATTCGTGATGCATGGCCTCACCCAACTATGGACATGAGCGTGCGGACCATTGTGAGTGAAAGTTCAAACATCGGAACCCTCATGACGGCAGAAAAAATCAGTTCCAATTCTTTGCACGACTATCTATACGCATTTGGTTTCGGCCAGAAAACGGGTCTGGAGTATCCAGGCGAAAGTCGTGGAACCTTGCGGCCCGCGAATAAGTGGCGAGGTACAGAAAAGGTAACTGTGTCGTACGGTTATGGAATGGCAGTAACACCACTTCAGATGATTGCAGGTGTCAACACCGTTGCGAACAAGGGCACGTACGTTGCTCCGCAGTTGGTGAGTGCCACCATTGACAAGGCTGGGAAACGTCATCCTGTACCTGAATCTGTCACTCGCTCAGTTCTCACGCCTGAGACTGCAGCCGTGATGACTGACATATTGCGTGAATCGATTTGTACAGGCACCGGAGAACTCGCCCAGGTGAAGGGCATGGAAATCGCAGGCAAAACTGGCACCGGCTACAAGGTGCAGTCAAACGGAACATATTCAACAGATACTGGCGGGCGTAAGTATTTTGCATCCTTCGTCGGATATTTCCCTGCAGCAAATCCTCAAGTGACTATGTTGATCAGCATTGACGAACCCGATGCGTCATCGCGTGACCGTTTTGGTGGAACTGCAGCGGCAACCGTGTTCGCTCGTTTGGTTCCGGGAGTAATGCACGAATTGGGTATCCAGGCAACTGGATCAGGTACTGGTTGCAAGGCGGGCGCCAAGTCTGCTGGACACTGAACGGATCATGAAGCATGACACGTCATTCAGTTTCTCCATTGACTGTCGACAGCCTTGTTATGCACGCCGACATAGCTGCCTCAATCGTTGGAAATAAGAACGCAGTATTTTCTGGGATTACTCAGGATTCTCGAAACGTCGAACCGGGTGACATTCTGTGTTGCATTCGAGGAGAGTTGTTCGATGGGCATCAGTTCATTCCTGAAGCAGTAACGCGTGGAGCTGTTGCGGTTCTCGTGGATCATTTTGTTGATTCGATCGAATCAACAGTCGTCCAAATCGTCGTACCAGATGTACGGCCAGTGCTTGGTCGGGTCGCGTCGGCTGCGTTTCGACACCCTGCATCCTCTTTGAAGATGATCGGGATTACCGGAACTAATGGCAAAACAACAACTGCATCAATCCTTGGTTCCTTATTGACGACTCATGGCGGTTCTGTGCATGTGATGGGAACATTGACGGGAGCTCGGACAACACCTGAATCAATAGATCTGCACGCTCAATTACGTTCGTGCGTTGATGCAGGGGTCGATCATGTAGTTATGGAAGTGTCGTCGCATGCGTTGGAGCATCATCGTGTAGACGGAATTGTTTTTGATGTCGCCGTCTTTACAAATCTTGGACATGACCATCTCGACTTCCATGGCACTATGGAAAATTACTTTGCAGCTAAAAGAAAATTGTTCACATCTGAACGTGCAAGAGTAGCTGTAGTGAATGCAGATGACCCCTATGGGGTTCGGCTGCAACTCGAATCGGTTGTACCGACGTCGTCCTATTCGTTGTCAAATGTGAGTGACGTTGTCGTGACTGCCTCGAGTGTTTCCTTCACATGGAAGAGCCTTGATGTTCGTCTTCCGATTGGCGGTTCTTATGCCGTGATGAATGCAATCGCAGCCATCACTTGTGCCAGTGAACTCGGAATCCCTGACGGTCGCATCGTCAGTGGATGCGCATCAGTACAGACCGTGCCTGGTCGGTTTGAATCAGTCCCTAATGATGTTGATATCGATGTTGTTGTCGACTTTGCACATACACCTGAAGCGTTGCAGGGATTGTTGACCAGTGCGCGTGAAATAGCCCGCGCAGGACTGATAGTGGTCTTTGGATGTGGTGGAGACAGGGACCATGCAAAGCGCTCGTTGATGGGGGATATCGCATCTCGCCGCGCGGACATCGTGATTGTTACTTCTGACAACCCACGAAGCGAAGACCCTGAACTCATAGTTGCCGAAGTCATGTCAGGCGTTGTGGTCAATCATGCATTGGTTAGTTCCATCGTGAATAGGGAAAAAGCAATTGAATCCGCCATCTTGGGTGCAAA